>DATCLH010000158.1:0-5269 GCA_036564035.1 Thermaerobacter sp. | reverse complement strand
GGCTAGAAGCCCAGGAACCGCCGCACCTCCGCTGCGTAGCGCTCGGGCTCCTCGATGTCGGGGAAGTGGGCGCTGCGCTCGAAGATCACCAGCCGGCCCCGGGATAGCCTGGCGCTGATGTCCCGGCATACGTCGACCCCGACGTTGCGGTCGTGCAGCCCGACCATGACCAGGGCGGGGACCGGGATCCGGGACAGCGCCTCCATCCGGCTGGGGGGCTGGGGCTGGGCGGCCAGGGCGCGCTCCATGTCGCCGGTGTTGACGAGCCCGCTTTCCTCCCACAGCCGGCGGTTGAGCCGGGCGGCGGCGGGGTCGAAGAACAGGAAGCGGTCCACCGTTTCCGTGTCCACCAGGTTCCAGGCCTGCTCCAGGCGGGCCGGGGCCGGTTCGTCCCCTGCCAGGAGCCGGGCGATCCGGTCCTTGAGCTGCCCCGCCGCCACGTGGTAGAAGCCGTACAGCTGGATCCAGGCCAGCCGCACCGGGTCGCAGAAGGTGGGGGCCTGGAGGACCAGCCGCTCCACGCGGCCGGGGTGGGCCAGGGCATACTCCAGCGCCAGTTCCCCCCCGAAGGAGAAGCCCAGGGGGATGAAGCGGTCCAGGCCCAGCCGGGCCCGCAGGCCTTCGAGGTCCGACACCAGCAGCGGCAAGGAATAGTCCGCGGGGCTGGCAGGCCGGTCCGACCGGCCGCAGCCCCGCTGGTCGTAGTAGATCACCGTCGCAAAGGCCTCAAGGAGAGGGCCGATGGTGCGCTCGAAGTTGTACACGTTGCCGCCGGGCCCGCCGTGGATCACCACCAGCGGTGTCGTGCCCTTCGCCGCGCCGGCGATCCTGCACCAGTGGCGGATCCCGTTCACGGTGACGTAGAACGTGCCGTCCTCTATCGGTGCCCCGGGCATCGGGCCGTCGTGGGATGGGCCGTCGTGCAACGCGCCTTGCTCCTTTCCGCCTGGGGGACGCCCCCCGCTCAGGATGACCGCTCGCCGCCCAGGGGGCCAAGCCCCCAAGGGCAGGGGACCCCGGGCCAAGGCCCCGGGCCATGGATCCCGGGCGAAGGAACCCGGATCGGACCCGGGGTCGCCGGGGTCGTCGGGGTCGCCGGCCGGCCCTCCGGCGCTTCCTCTCCGCCCGCGCGGGTCACTGGCCGAACCAGCTGCGGACGGCGTCCACGGCCGCCAGGACCCAGTCCCACAGGCGGTTGAAGAAATCCCGGATGATGGGCGTGTCCTCGCCCAGGAAGCGGTTCACCTGCTCCCGCACCTGCTGGAGCTGCGCCGTCACCGCCTGCCAGTCGATGCCGGCGTCCCGCAGCTTTTCCACCAGGGTGGCCAGTTCTTCCCGGAGGGCGTCGCTGAGCTGGATGCCCAGCTGCTGTTCCAGCTCGCGGATCAGGGCCAGGATCTCCTCCCGGCTGGTGGGCGGGTGCTCGGCCATGCGCTCCTTGAGCAGGGTCAGGAACTGGCTGGCCTTCTCGGGGCTGCCGATCTCCTGGGCGATGCGCACCATCACGCCGATCTCCCGGGCGCCCAGGTCCTTGCGCCCGGCGTCCAGGTTCTCGCCGGAGGAGACCTCGTAGGCCTTGTAGATGCCCGCCAGGGCGGCCGTACCCGAGACGTCGAAGGGCGCCGCCACGTAGACCACGGCGTCCTTCACCCCGGCGGTGGCCAGGGCCTCGGCGTACATCTCCGGCGCAACCCAGGTGATGTGCTTCGTCTCCACCCGGATGCCGCTGCCCGGCTCCGCCGGTTCGACCCGGACGGACGAGATGGCCCGGCTGCCCAGCTGCTCCCGCGGCACGTAGTCGCCCACCAGGGCCACTTCCTCCTGATGGGTCAGGATCAGGGGCTCGCCGTCCCAGGTGGCGGGGTCGAGGCCCAGGAGGCGCAGGACCTCCTGGCGCTGGGCTTCCGTCAGGTCGGCCCCCAGGACGACCACGGCCTTCCCGGGGGCGGGCGCCTCCTGCGGGCTGGCCTCCGGTGAGCCCGCAGCGCCGGCGGGCGCACCGGCACCCGCTGGCGCGGCCGAACCGCCCGCGCCGGTGGACGGGCCTGCGCCCGAGGACGCCGCGGCCAGGGCGGGCGCCAGCGTCATCAGGACGAAGGAGGCGACCAGGATCAGCACCAGGGCGACCCATACCCAGCGCAGCTGCTGTTTCCGCCTGCCGGTTCCCATGGTCATCACCTCGCCGTTGCTTGCTGCGCCGCCTGCCGTGGCCCGGCCGGCCGCCGCCCCGCCAGGGACGGCCCGGCCGGCGTCGCTCCCGCGGGGTGATCCGGTCCCGCGTCGCTCCCGCTCGGGGCGATCCGGCCCGCATGCCCCCGCCTGGCGTGACCTGCTGCGCCAGGCTCGGCAGGGCGCCGTCAGGCCAGCAGGCCGCCCGTGCCGGGACCTGCTCAGCGCCGGGGCCATCCCGCCAGGCGCAAGCCGATGCCCACGGCGGCGGCCGCCAGGACCACCACCAGCAGCACGTGCTGGTAGACCCGGACCCACTCCTGGACCAGGGGCCAAGCCGCACCCAGGGCCGCCCCTGCCGCGGCCAGGGCGGTGTTCCACACCAGCGTGCCCAGGACGGTGTAGACCACGAAGACCGCCGCCGGCATCTCGGCGATCCCGGCCGGAATGGAGATCAGGCTGCGCACGATGGGCACCACGCGCCCCGCCAGCACCGCCCAGGGCCCGTGGCGGGAAAACCACGCCTCCGCCTTTTCAACCTGTTCGACATGCACGCCCAGGTAGTGGCCGTAGCGCCGGGTCAGGGCCTCCAGGCGCCGGCGTCCCAGGACGCGGCCCAGCCCGTACAGGACCAGGGCCCCCAGCACCGAGCCCGCCGTCGAGGCGGCGATGACGCCCGGCAGGGTGAGGACGCCCAGGCTGGTGAGGAACCCGGCAAAGGGGATCACCACTTCCGACGGAATCGGCGGGAACAGGTTCTCTAGGGCCACCACGGCCACCAGGCCAAGGTAGCCCCAGCGCTCCACCACCTGGGTCAGCCAGTCCACGGCCTGCCCTCCTTGCTCAGGGCTGCGCGGCCCCCGGAGGTGGGGCACCGCCTTGTCCACGGGCTGGTTCATCCTACGCGGCCTGTCCCCGATTCTTGCCTGGTTCTTTCCCCGGTTCCTGCCGGGTTCGGCCGCGGGGTTGGGCCGCTTGACCGGGCTGCCGGGCAGGCCGGCCTTGGGCCGGCTGCCGGGTAGGGCGGCCGCCGCCGCGACCCGTGGCGCCCCGTCCATTATTGCGGAGGAACGCCCCCCGGCCAAGCGGGCAGCGGGGGAGCCCTGCACCGCGCCGTTCCCCTGGTCGCGCCGCAGGGGGCCGGTCCGGGAAGCGGTCCCGGGCCGTCTGCGGGAAGGACCGCATCCCGATGCATCCGGTCGTGCTACAACTGCACCGGGCTTCCGGCCCTGCCACCTCCGGTCCACCTTCCGGGCGCCCCCGGGCTCTGCGCTGTGCCTCCGCTGCCTGGGCCGGGCCGCCAGGAAGGACCGGGCGGCCAGGGAAGGAGCGGAGGGCGGCGGAATATGGCACAATGGGCGCGGCGGGGCGGCCCGTGGGGTGGACGGCACGGACCGCCGGGGCGCAGGGCGGCCCGCGTCAGGGCAAGGGCCGCAGAACGGGCGGCGGCCTCCGGGACCCGCTGGCGGTTCCGCTGGGCGTGACGTCTGCGCCCCAGACCCCGCTGCGGCCGCTACGGCCCGGGTTCCGTGGATCACGGCTTGCCCGAAGGACCCAGGAAGACAGGGCCACAGGACCGAGGGCCAGAGGAGGGACCGGCATGCCAGGGGGCTGGACCACGCTGCTCGTCACGGCCGCGGTGCTGGCGGCGCTGGTGCTGCTGGGCCGCTCGCTCTTGCGGGCGCGGCCACGGCTGGAGGCCATGCGCCGGCAGCGGGAATGGGAGGCGAGCCGGCAGGCCGACCGGGAGGCGGCGCGGCGCGTCCTGTCCGTTCAGCCCGGGGAGTGGCCGCTGCTGGAGCGGCTCCCCGAAGGGGTACCCGACCGGCCGGCGTATTATGCCGCCCGCTGCACCCTCCTCCAGGAACGCCCCGGCGGGGGCTATGGCTCCCTGGCCCGGGGCTGGCTAGTGGTGGGGCGGGACAGCCTGTTCTTCCATCCCGACGAGGGGGCCCCGGACACATCGCCCGACGCCCCCGGCGCCTCCCACGGCGGCCCCGGGACCCTCACGGCAGGCCCCCTGGACATTCCCTACGCCGCCATCGAGCGGGTCGACTCCCCCTACGTCAACGTGCTGGAGGTCATCGAGCAGGATCCGGTGACGCGGGTGTGGGTCACCCATGCCTTCCGCCTGAACCGGCCCCTGGTGGTGGCCGCCTACCTTTCCCGGCTGGCGCACTTCGAGCTGATCCTGTCCTGACGGCGTGACGCCGGGGATGCCGGGGAGCCCGCGCAGGGTGCAGGTCCAGGTCCCGGGCTACGGCTTAGCGGTACAGCCGGGGCTTAGGGGTGCTGCGCCCGGCTGGGTGCAGGTCCTGAAGCCGCTTCCTCCCGGGACCTGCCGGAATCGCTGCCCTGGGCTGGTCCAGGCCCGGCCCGGCCCACCTGCGCCCCTCAGCGGTACAGCTGCACCACGGCGGTGCCCGGGTAGTAGTGGGCCAGGATCTCCCGGTAGCCCCGCCCCTGCCGGGCCATGGCCTGGGCGCCCCACTGGTCCAGGCCCACGCCATGACCCCAGCCCCGGCCGCGGAAGATCCACACCCCGCCTTCCAGCGGCTCGATCTCGATCAAGTAGGTGGACTTGAGCCGGTTGGGCCCGATCTGGCGCCGCAGGGTGGCGGCGTGGACCAGGCGCGGCCCGATGCGCACCAGCACCGCCCGCCCCGAGGGCCCGCGGCGGGCGATGGAGACCTGCTGGACCAGGGAGGGGGCCACCCCGGCGACCCCTGCCAGCTCGCCGGCCGTCAAGGCCACCGACCAGCGTCGGATGAAATCGGGCGCCGCCCGCTCGCAGGGCGAGGGGACGGGGCGCAGGTAGGGCGCCTGCCGGTCGTCCCCCGGGAAGGATTCCCTCAGCCCGGCGGTGCGGTCACCGGCACAGGCGCTGAACAGGGCCACGATGGGTTTGCCATCGTAAACCACGATCTCCCCCCGGGTGGCCTGGACGGCCGCGGCCACCGGCGGCGGGACCACCGGGTTGAAGGCCTGCGCTTCGGCGGGGTCGGTGGAGGTGTCGGTGCCGTACAGCCGGCGAGGCGTCGACTGCTCGCCCGCCAGCAGCAGGGACACGGTGTAGGTCCGGGCGGCCACCGCCTGGGCC
>DATCLH010000157.1:0-10287 GCA_036564035.1 Thermaerobacter sp. | reverse complement strand
TGCAGGAGGCCCTGGGCCGTCCGGCCGACCTGGTCGTGGTGCCCATCCGGCGGCCGGGGGCGGCGACCCTGCTGGTCGCCTACGTGGACGGCCTCGCCGGGCAGGAGCTGCGGGCGCAGTTCATTTTCCGCCCGCTGCAGGAGGCCTGTCCCGGGCCGGCCGACGCGGCGGCGGCCTGGATCGCCCGGGGGATGCTCCCTGGCGGGCAGGTTCGTCCGGTGGAGACCGTGCGGGAGGCGGTGGAAGGGCTGCTGGAGGGCTGCGCCCTGGTCGCCGTGGACCGCCCGGGCCGGCCCGGCCTGCCGGGGGACCCCGCGGCGGCTGTTCCCGCCTGGCTCATCGACATCCGCCAGTTCGAGCACCGGACGGTGGACGACCCGGCCACCGAGGGCACCATCGGCGGGCCCCGGGACGCCTTCGTCGAGGTCCTGCGGGTCAACACCGCCACCCTGCGGCGCCGGCTGCGAACCGCGGACCTGCGGATCGAGGAACTGGACACCGGGCGCCTCGGCAGGACCCGGGCGGCCGTCGTCTACGTGGCCGGCCGGGCGGATGCGGGCACCGTGGCCCTGGTCCGGCGGCGGCTGGAGGCGGCCCCCTGGGACCTGCTCTTCTCGGAGGAGCAGGTGGAGGCGCTGCTGCAGGAGCGGCCCGCATCGATCTTCCCCCAGGTACGGATCACCGAGCGGCCCGACGTGGTGGCGGCAGGGCTGATGGAAGGGCGGGTGGCGGTGCTCCTGGACGGGACCCCCTTTGCGGTCCTGGTGCCGATGACCTTCTGGGATTTGCTGCAGTCGCCCGACGACTACTACCTGCGCTGGCCCTTCGCCACCATCCTGCGGGCCGTGCGGTTGTTCGCCGTGCTGCTGATGACCGTGGGATTGCCCCTGTACGTGGCCGTCACCACGTACAACCAGGAACTGATTCCACGGGAGTTCCTCTTCACCCTGGCGGCGTCCCGGGAGACGCTGCCCTTTCCGACGGCCCTGGAAGCCATCGGGCTCAGCTTCGTCTTCGACATCCTGCGGGAGGCCACGACCCGGCTGCCCCGGCAGGTGGGCGGCGCCCTGACCATCGTCGGCGGCCTGGTGATCGGCGATACGGCGGTGCGGGCGGGGATCGTCACGGCCCCGACCCTGATCCTGATCGGCGCCAGCGCCATGGCGGCCTTCGCCCTGCCCACCTTCGCGGCGGCCATCCCCTTCCGGATCCTCCACTACGTGTTCCTGACGGTGGCGACGGTGCTGGGGATGTACGGGCTCGTCACGGCCTTTCTGATCGTCCTGGCCCACATGGCGTCCTTGCGCTCGGTGGGCGTCCCCTACCTGACGCCCTACGCGCCCTTCCGCCCCCACGGCTGGGACGACAGCTTGACCCGGGCGCCCTGGGTCGTCATGCGGGGCAAGCCGCCCCTGATCGGCCGGGAGGGGCGGTGAAGGCGGGGGCGGTGCCGGTGGGCGGCGGGCGGGGAGAGGCGCCGGACCCGCAGGGGAGGATCGAGGCATGCCGCGGCGCGACCAGGTGGACACGGCGTCCATCGCCGCCTTGCTCATCATCACCATCCTGGCGACCCTGGTCTTCTTCCTGCCCCGGTCCCTGGCGGCGGTGGCGGGGAGAGACGCGTGGCTAGCGGTGCTGGCCGCCACGCCGGCGGTCGGGCTGGTCGTCGGCGCGTGGTACGCCCTCTACTTCCGGCCCGGGCTCACGCCCCTGGACCGGGTGCGGTTCCACCCGGTGGCCCGCTGGTTCGTCCTGCCGGTCTTGGTGGCGTATGCCGCCTACCACGCCGGCGGCATCCTGGGCGAGACGATCCTGCTCATGGTGATCGTCTTTCAGGAAACGCCCGTGTGGGTCTTCCACGCCACCATGGCGGTCACCACCTGGGTGCTGGCGGCCTACGGCCGGGAGACCCTGGCCCGGCTCGGGCTCATGGTCCTGCCGGTGATGGTGGTGGCGCTGGCGGTGAACCTGGCCATCCTGCTGCCGGGCGGGGCCGAATGGGCCCAGCTGCTTCCGTTGCTGGAAGGCGGGCCGGCCACCTTGCTGCGCGGGATCCCCGTCCTGGTGGCGGCGACGGTGGAAACCCTGATCTTGACGTACTTCGCCGACGGCCTGCGGGCGCGGGACCGGATCGGCCGGGCCCTGGTCTGGGCCGCGGCGGGCGAGATCGTCCTGCTGGCGGGGGTGGCGGTGGCCTGCGTGGTCGTCCTGGGGCCGGGGGAGACGGCGCGGGCGGTGGCGCCCACCTTCATCCTGGCCCGGCTGGCCCGGCCCGTGCCGGTCCTGTCGCGGCCGGAGGTGTTCACCATCTCCGCCTGGCTTTTGGGCATCGCCCTGAAGCTCGCCCTGTTCGTCTACGTGGCGGGGGTGACGACCCGCGTCACCCTGGGCCTGAGCGACCGCTGGCAGGCCGCGATCCATGGGGCGATGACGGCGGTGGCCGTGGCGGTGGCGGTCCTGCTCTTCCCCGACAGCCAGCGCTGGGACTGGCAGTTCACCCGGGTGTGGCCCTTTGTGGGGATGGCCGGTCTCGGCGCGGGAGTGGTGGCCGGGCTCTTGCCCGCCCGGGGAGAACGCAAGGTGCGGGGGGACGGTGGATGGGGCGGATCCGGGCCGCGTTCCTCCTGATCCTGGTCGCCCTGGGCTTGGCGGGCTGCTGGGGTTACAACGAGGTGAACGACCTGGCCTTCGTGACCACGGCGGCCCTGGACGCCGGGGCGGCCGGCGGCTCCGGAGAGGCTGGCGGGTCTGGGACGGCCGGCGGGTCTGGGACGGCGTATCGCTGGACGGTGGCGGTGCCGGTGCCCGAGCTGGTCCTGCCGGCCTCGGTGGGCGGGGGCGGGTCGGCGGCGGGTGGTGCGGCCCGGACGAACCTCTTCCGCTCGGCGGCGGGACCGGCGCCGCGGGCGGCCGCCGAGGCCCTGGAGGCGGGTTTCCCCCGCGAGGTCCGGTGGTCCTTCGCCGATCACGTGCTGATCGGGGAGGAGGCGGCACGGCGGGGGCTCCGGCCCCTCCTGGAGATGGTCTCCCGCGCCTACCGGGTCGAGCGGCGGGCCTCCCTCTACGTGGTGCGGGGCCAGGCGAGCTCGCTGCTCCAGTCCCTTCATCCCGCCCTGGACCGGTCGCTGGCCCGGTCCTTCGACGCCATCGGCCGGAAGAACCGGCCCGGCACCCTGCGTTCCGTGGACGCCAACACCCTGCTGCGCTGGCTCGACACCCCGGGCCTGGACCCCTTTTTGCCCGTCGTCAAAGCGGCGGAGGCCAGCGGTGCCGTCAGCCCCAGTCCCGATGGCGTGGCCCTCTTCCGGCGCGACCGGCTGGTGGGCTTCCTGCCGCCGCCCCTGGCCGACGGCCTGCTCATGGCCCGGGGGGAGGCCCATCCCTTCATGCTGTCCGTCCGCTGCCCCGCGGCCCCCGGGGGAGCGGGAGGGGAAGCCGCCCAGGCCCCCGCAGGCGGGCGGCCGGGGACGGTCACCTTCCGGGTGGAGCGGAACAAGGCGCGGGTGCGGGTCACCCCGGGGCCTCAGGCCGGAGCCGGGGGAGTGGCACCCGCAGCGGGTTCGGGTCCGGGGGGAGGCAGCGGGGTGGCCGGGCTCCCGTCCTTTCTGATCGAGGTGCGGCTGGAGGCGGTGCTGTTCGAGTGGGACTGTGCCGCCAGGACCCTGGACCTGGCCCTGGTGGAGGCGGCGGGCCGGGAGGCGGCCCGGCAGGCCCGGGATCGGATCCGGGCCGCCCTGGGGCGGGCGGCGGAGCTGGGGGTCGACCCGGCCGGTCTAGGCACGGCCTGGTACCGCCACGACCCCAAGGGCTGGCGGGCGGCGGCACCCGGCTGGCGCCAGGCGCTGCGGGACCTCGAGCCGCGGGTGCGGGTGACCGTCCACGTGCGCGGCTACCAGCTCACGTCGGCGGCGCCGTAGCGCGGCCCCGGCCGGCCGCGATCATGGCGTTGCACACCCCGAGCCCGGCCGGGGTCCGGGCCCGGTGCTGTGCCGCAGTCTACGACCATGCTGTGCTTGACTACCACGCCGTAGCCCGCGACCACGCTGCGGCCCACGATCACGCCGCGGCCTGCGACCACGTTGCCGCCCCACTGCCGCGCCGGGGCCCGCGACTACCCTGCGGCCCGCGACAAGGCCGCGCCTCACGGCCACACCGCAGTGCACGACCACGCCACGGCCCGCCACCATGCTGCCGCCCCGGCGCCGGGTTTCACCGCCCCACCGTCCCCCAAAGGGCTCACGGGAGGGCTTCGCTCCGGTCGCCGGCCACCGCGACCAGGGCCTCGAAGAGCCGCCGCTGGATGGACCAGATGGGGTCTGCCGGGCCCCGGCCCGCCCCGTCCTCGGGATGCCACTGGACGCCGACGAGGAAGGGATGGGCGGGATCCGTCCCTTCCACCGCCTCGATGACGCCGTCGGGCGATCGGGCGGTCACCTCGAGCCCCGGCGCCGGCCGGCCCACGGCCTGGTGGTGGCGGGAGCGCACGTCGATGCGCGGCCGCCCGTAGATGCGGTGGAGCCGGCTGCCGGGCACCAGCTCGACGGGGTGGACCGCCCGCGGCCCTCCCGGGTGGCCGGGGACGTGGGGGACCGCGTCGCCGTAGACATCGGGGACGTGCTGGATCAGGTCGCCGCCCAGGGCGACGTTGAGCACCTGCACGCCGCGGCAGATGCCCAGGAGCGGGATGCGTTCCTCCACGGCCAGGCGGGCGACGGCCAGCTCGAAGGCGTCGCGGCCGGCGTCGACCCCGGCCACCAGCGGGTGGGGTTCGGCACCGAAGTGACGCGGGTCCACGTCGCCGCCCCCGGTGAGGATCACGCCGTCGACCCGGCTCAGGATCGCCTCCGGGGGCGGCCCGTCGGCCACCAGGACCACGGGGATGCCGCCCGCCTGCCGCACAGCGGCGATGTAGTCGCCCGGGACGAACAGGCGCCCGCGCTCGTCCCAGCCGCAAGACGTCACACCGACGAAGGGTCCGGTCAAGGGGATCGCCTCCAGCGCTGGGATGCCCGCCCCAGCAAGGCAGTGCCTATCCTTTCGCAGCGGAGGGCACGGGGTCCTGGTGAACCCGCTGCCTTGGGTGGCCACCTTCGCTGCAGGCTTGGACAGGTTGCGGCCCGGGACGGCCAGGAAGGACGCCGCCCGAAAGGCGACGGTGGAGGCGTCCGCTGCAGGCGACGGATGCCGTCGATGGAATCGAGCGAATTCGAATCGATAAGCATCCGGAACGGGAAGTAAAGCCCAGCCATCCGTCGAATTGCATTGCAAGATGCGCACTGGGGAGGGGTGCCCGTGGGGGATGGGACGGTGCGGTGTGGCGACATGGGCGGCCTGGGGGAGGGGATCCCTCAGGGCCCAGCCGCGGCAGGACGGGGGACGATCCGCCGGCGGGCGGTCCTCTGGACGGTCCTCGCCGGCCTGGCGACCGGCCTCGTGACCTTCATGGCCGCGGGCCTCCCGCCGGGTGGCCACCGGGAGGCGGCGGCTGCGACGGCGGGGGCCGAAGGCATCTCCGCTGAGGTCTACGTGGAGGCGGGCGATGACTTCTTCCGCGACCCGGTGGTCCGCATCGCGCCCGGGACCACCGTGGTGTGGGAGGTGACCGGACGCAATCCCCATACCGTCACCGCCGACGACGGGTCCTGGGATTCGGGCCACCTCCTGCCTGGCGACGTGTACCGCCGCCGGTTCGACCAGCCGGGGCGGTACCCCTACTACTGCGTGTATCACGGGGCCCCGGGCGGCATCGGCATGGCGGGCGTGGTGATCGTGGAAGAACCCGGCGCCGGCGGGGCGGCAGGCGGCGGCGCCGGAAGCCCGGGTGGCGGCGGCGCGGGAACCCCCGGGGCCGGCACTGGAGCGGGCGGCTCCGGAACGGGCGGCTCGGGGGAGGGGGCCCAGGGCCAGCCCGCGGCGGGCCATGGCGCTGGCGGCCACGGGGCCGGTTCGTCCGGCGGGGAGGAACCGTTGCCCCCGGCGCCGCCACCCCGGCCTTCGGGACCGTACCGCACCCTGCGGGTCCCCGAGGACTACCCGACGATCCAGGCGGCGGTCGATGCCGCCGAGCCCGGCGATCTCATCCTGGTGGGGCCGGGCGTCTACTACGAAGAGGTGGTGGTGACCAAGCCCCACCTCACCATCCGCGGGCTCGATCGCAACCGGGTGATCATCGACGGCGAGTTCAAGCGGGGCAACGGCATCAAGGTCCTGGGAGCCGACGACGTGGTGGTGGAAAATATGACGGCCCGCAACCACCTGCTCAACGGCTTCTACTGGACCGGGGTGCTGGGGTACCGGGGCTCCTACCTCACGGCGTACAACAACGGCGACTACGGCATCTACGCCTACGACTCGGTCTACGGCCAGTTCGACCACTCCTATGCCTCCGGCAGCCCCGACTCGGGCTTCTACATCGGCCAGTGCAAGCCGTGCCATGCGGTGATCACCCAGGTGGTGGCCGAGTACAACGCCCTGGGTTATTCGGGCACCAACGCCGGCGGCAACCTGACCATCATGAACTCCGTCTGGCGCTACAACATGTCGGGGATCGTCCCCAACACCCTGGATTCCGAGAAGCTGGCGCCCCAGGACGGGACGCGGATCGTCCACAACCTGATCTACAGCAACCACAACCTGGAGGCACCGACCAAGGCGCTGCAATATCCCTCCTTTGGCAACGGCATCGTGGTGGCGGGCGGGATCAACAACGTCATCGAAGGGAACCTGATCTGGGACCATCCCAACCACGGCATCCTGATCGTCCCCAACCTGGACGAACAGGTCTGGATCGCCTCCGGCCACACCGTGCGGGCCAACACCGTGTGGGGTTCGGGCCGGGCCGACCTGGCCCTGGCGGCGCCGGCGGGGCCGGGGACGTGCTTTGCCGGCAACCGCTTCCGCACGAGCCGGCCCTGGGGGATCCAATCCCTGTACGGTTGCGGCTCCGGCAGCCTGCTGCGGCGGGTGGGGGGTGGCGACCCGGGACCCCTGCTGGTGACGGCCCGTCTTTTCCTGGAGGCCAGCCTGGGCCGGGTGCCGGACAATGACTGGCGCCGGCAGCCCGTGCCCCCGCCCCAACCGAACATGCCCGATCCCCTGGCGCCGCCCCAGCCGTCCTGGCCGACACCCGAGAGCCGGCAGGTTCCGCCGCCGGTCGAACAAGCGCCGGTGGAGCCGCCGTCGCCCCTGCCGGTGGAGGTGGTGCGGGGCATGGGCGGTTCCGGGGCGGTTGTGCCCGGTGCCGGTGACGGGGCCGGCGGCGGGGCGGGTGCCGGCCCAGGGGCCGGGGCGGAGGGCAGGACCGGGGAGGAACCGGCCGTCTTGCCGCCGGCGGGGGGCCTCCCGCCGTCCAGCCGGCCCCTGGCCGCCGACCTGGCCGGGGCGGCCGGCTACCTGGCGATGATGATCCTGCCGCCCGCCGCCGACCTGGCCCTGGTGATCTGGACGGGCCGGGACACGGGGCGGCGCCGGTTGCGGCCCCTGGCCCGGATCGCCTGGGTGGCGGTGGCGGCCGTGCTGCCCTATCTGGGCGGGCTGGCGTACTGGGCGGCCTCGCGGCGGGTTCTGCGGCGGGCCCGGCCGGCGGGAACGGGAGCGTAGTAGGGCGGGAGTACGGCGGGTGGGGCCACCGGGCGGGAGGCCCGGTGGCCCCGTGTTACGGGGATTTCCCGGGACGCTTTACGGCCCGGTCACGGCAGCGGCGGCCGCCGGTCGAACCACGGCGCCGCCCGTTCCAGCTGCCCCGCCAGGCGGAAGAGCACGTCTTCCGCGCCGAAGGGGGCGACGAACTGCACGCCGATGGGCAGGCCCTCCGGCGTCCAATGAAGGGGGACCGACATGGCGGGCACCCCGGCCAGGTTGGCCAGCTGGGTGAAAGGGGTGGCGGCCAGGTTCTCCAGAGCCACCTGCTCGAGGATCCCGGCCGCCCGGTACACCCGCCCCGACCCCAGTACGCCCAGGGCGTTGAGCAGGTTCATCAGGCGCTCCTGGGCCGGCGAGGGCTTCAGCTCCCCGATGGCCACCGGTGGCCGGGCGACCGTCGGCGTCATGTACAGGTCCCACTGCTGGAAGAACCGGCCCAGGGCCCGGGCGGCCTGGTCCCACTGCTCCAGGGCGCGGCTGAACTCGCCGGCGCTGACCGTCTCCCCGAGGAGACCCAGCATCCGGGTGGCCGGCTCGAGCCGCCTCACCGCCTCGGGGCCGCGTAGCTCCCGCACCCGCCGGACCTCGGCCGCCACCGTGCCGCAGTACATGGTCAGGTAGCTGCGGGCCAGGGCTAGGCCGTCGATCTCCGGCCGGGCTTCCTCCACGTGATGGCCCAGTTCCTCCAGCAGGCGGGCGGCACCCTCCACCGCCTTCACGCACTCGGGGTCGACCGGCCGGTCGATGGGGGAGCGGGTGTCCACGGCGATGCGCAGCGGCCCGGGGTCCTGGCCGAGTTCGTCCAGATAGGACCGGCGGGGCGGGGCGATGACGTAGGGCGACCCGGGTTCCGGCGGGGCCAGCAGGTCTAGGATGGCGGCGCAATCCCGCACCGACCGGGTGAGGACCCCGTAGACCGCGGCGCCGTGCCACATCTGGCCGAAGTCGGGGCCCGTGGGGGTGCGGCCCCGGCTGGCCTTGAAGCCGAACAGTCCACAGTGGGAGGCGGGGATGCGCAGGGACCCGCCGCCGTCACCACCCGAGGCCAGGGGTACCATCCCGGCGGCCACCGCCGCCGCCGACCCGCCGCTGGATCCGCCGGGGGTCCGGGAGGGGTCCCAAGGGTTCCGGCACGGGCCGTACAGTTCGGGCTCGGTGAAGGCCACCAGGCCCAGCTCGGGCGTGTTCGTCTT
Source organism: Thermaerobacter sp. (assembly GCA_036564035.1). Lineage (GTDB taxonomy): Bacteria > Bacillota > Sulfobacillia > Thermaerobacterales > Thermaerobacteraceae > Thermaerobacter. The sequence goes on along the minus strand of DATCLH010000157.1, from coordinate 1,453 downwards.
GCCCAGGATGACGAGCCCCGCCCCTTTGTAGCGGCGGACGGTCTCGGCGTCATGATCCGGGACGAACCCGGCATAGGCCCGGGACCCGTGGGTCAGGGGGGCCCCGGCCAGCGCTTCGCCCAGGTCCTTGACCAGAAAGGGCACCCCGGCGAAGGGGCCAATCCCCGTGGCACCGGGAGCGCCGCCGCCGGCGGGGGCAGTCCCGCCGGCCGGCGCAGCGGATTTGGCTGGGCCGGTGAAGACCCCATGGGGCGCGGCCTGCGGGGGCGCCGGGGCGGGGTTTGCGCCCGAGTTACCGCGGCGGGCCGCGTCAAGGCGGTCGTCGACGGCCCGGGCTGCCTCCAGCCCCTGTTCGAAAAGGGGCACCACCACGGCGTTCAAGGTGGGATTCACGGCTTCGATGCGGCGGATGGCCGCCTCCGCCACCTCGACCGCCTTGACCTGGCGGGTTCGGATCAGCTCGGCCAGGCCGAGCCCGTCGTAGCGGTGGTAGTCGGCCCAGTCCATGGGGACGCCTCCCTTTGCCGGAACCGGCGGTTCACACGAACCGGTCCATGAAGTAGCTATAGCGCCGCCAGATCAAGCCGTCCCGAAAGTGGTGGAAGTCCGCGAAGCGGACCTCGACGGCCTCGCCGCTCTTCAGCACGCCGCGGAACCGTCCACGCACGGCCACGTGAGGCGCTTCGACCAGCACCGTCTCCAGCTCGTGCCGGCCCTCCTGGATGATGCGTTCCGCGGTGTAGAACTGGCGCAGGGCGTCCAAGCCGTGGATCGGTGGCCGGCCGCCCCGTTCGTAGACCACGTCGGGGTGGAAGAGGGCCAGGAGCCCTTCGAGATCGCCGGCGTCGACCCGCTCGTAGTAGGCGTAGACCTTGGACCGGAGGTCACCGGTCACGACGCATCCCCCCGTGGCGTTGGGCCGTCCCGGCTCGCCCGGATGGGACCGGGAGCCCGTGGTTTCCTTGTCCGCCGGGATTGCTCGATAACCGCCGCGCCGTCCCGCACCGGGGTACCGCCGGGACCCGCGGGCTGTGCTGGAGGGTTTTGCCGAGAGGGGGATCGTTCCTGCTGGGTTCCTCGGCTCCGATCAGGCGGCGGGGGGCCAGGCGAACCCGCCGCGGCGGCACAGCCCGACAGCAGCAGGACCCCAACGAAGGGGAGGCGAAAATCGGCGAAGGTGTTCCAAGAGATACGAAATCATTGCGATACATCCGGCTTACGGCCCGCGTTCCGTCCACAGAGCGACGGAGCAGGTTTGTTGCAGGACGTTGGATCATATATGATTTCCGATACGAGCGAGGGTGGGGACGGCTTCCGCGCGCCCCAGGGGCGGGTGGAGCCGACCCCCCAGGAGGACCCCGGCCTTGACCAGCAAGCAGGAGCTGGCCTACCAGTCCATCCGCCAGCGGATCCTGGACGGGACCTACGGGCCCGGCTACCGGCTGGTGATCGA
>DATCLH010000156.1:0-4352 GCA_036564035.1 Thermaerobacter sp. | reverse complement strand
ATCACCGCCCGGGTGGGCGGCTGGCTGGCGGGCGGCCCGGCCCGGGCCGTCCGGTGGGAGGAGGCCCTGGCCGCCGGCCGGGAGTGGGAACGGGTGGACGGCGCGGCCGCCGTCGCCTGGTATGAACGGGCCCTCGCCCTGGCCTCCGGCCGGGCCGCGGTCAGCGCCATCGCCCGGCGCCTCGTCCCCCTCTACCGCCGCCAGAAGCGATGGGCAGAGGCCGTCGCCCTGCTGGCGGCCCTCTGCGACGCCCATCACCCCCTGGCTCCCATCGAGCCCTGGCTGGACCTGGCCGAGGTGTGGCTCCAGCTGGGCGACCGGGAGCGGGCGGCCCGCTGCCTGGCCGAAGCCCGGCGGCTCTGGGAGCGGCGACGCCGGCTGTGGCGGGTGGCCCCGGCAGCCGCGAAGGCGGGTCCGGCGGCCGGGCAGGCCGGTGGGGCTGGATCGTCCGGGGCGGGCGCAGCGGCCCTTCCCCCCGGTCCGCTGGGCCGGCGGATGGAGCAGCTGGAGGGGCGCCTGGCGGCAGGCGGTCACCGCCAGGCCCGTGCCCTGTAAGCCGCCCGCTCACCCGCCGGTCGCCGCCCGCCGCAGGGTTGGCACCGGTCGGCCGTGCCGCCGGCCTGCCATGCCGCCAGGCGGGCCGGTAAGCGGGTGGGGCGGCACGCCGGGTGCGGCCCGCCCCGCACCCAGCCCCGATCGGTGCGCCGCCCATGGCGCCGCCGGTTCATGGCGCTTCCGGCGCCAGCAGCGCCCCGAGGGGTGCGGGCTTGAGGCCCGCCTCGGCCAGGGCGTCCAGGACCCGCAACAAGGCCCGCGGGGTCTGGCGCGCGAAGTCGCTGGCCTGTAGGAGCAGGATGTCGCCCGGCCGCGCCATCCGGGCGCGATGGACCACGTAGTCGACCCCGGGGTTCATCCAGTCCTGCAGGTCGAGGCTCCACAGGACGGGCTGGAGCCCCCCGGCGACCTCCAGCCCCTCCGGCACCGGCCCGCCCCCCGCGGGGTCCCAGAGGCCGGTCCAGGCGGGCCGCACGAACCGGACGGCCCGGCCGGTCAGGCGGGCCAGGGCGGCCGCGTCTTCCTGCCAGCGCTGGGGCGCGACCCCCTGGCCGGGCGCCGCCTCCCCGTCCAGCAGGGCCCCCGCCTGGGGCCCGGGAGCCTCGCGCAGGGCCACCTCGTGGCCGGCCGCGACCATCTGCCGCACCAGGTCCGGATGGGCCCGGGCCCAGGGGGCGGTGACGAAGAAGGTGGCCGGCACCCGGCGCCCTGCCAGCAGGTCCAGCACCTGCACGACGACGGTATCGCCCTCCAGGACATCGAAGGTCAGGGCCACCCGCGGGCCGGCGGCCTCCGCGGGGACCCGTACCACGGCCTTACCGGCAGTCCCGGCGGATGGCGCGACCGCCGGCCGGCCGGCGGGGAGCTGGGGTCCCGGGATGGGGGACCGCTCCCAGGGGAGGGTGAGCCGGGCCAGACCGAGGATCGCCGCCAGCCCGGCCAGGGCGACCAGCCAGGCGCGGCCCGCCCGGCCCAGGGCGATGAACATGGTTCCTCCCTCCTCCTCCGGTGCCGCCTTCACCAGGGCCACCAGCGGCGCCACCAGGGGGCCAGGTCCACCCCTGCGGCCGCCACCAGGGCGGTGCGGGCCAGGGGCACGCCGTCCAGCACCAGGGCGGCGGTGCCCAGGCGCTGGCCCGGGGCGACCGGCGCCTCGACCCGGCGGGGGAGCTGGACCACCCGCTGCACCCGCGGGACCAAGGCCGGCGGCACCAGGGCCGACAGGTCCTCCCCCAGCACCACCTCCACCCGGGGGCGGCGACCGCCCTCCACCGCCACCTGGCCCACCTCGTCCCCTGCGCGGCCGCCCTGGGCCGGGGCGAACTGGTCGAACCCCCACTCCAGCAGGGCCTCGCTGTCGGCCCAGCGGTCACCCGAGTCGAGGACCACGGCGATCAGCCGGCGCCCACCCTGCTCGCCGGAGCTCACCAGGCACGGGCCGGCCGCGTTGGTCGTGCCCGTCTTCACACCCCGGATCCACTCGTGGTACCAGAGCAGCCGGTTGGTGGACGCGAGGATGCGCACCCAGTCCCCGTCGCCGCGGCAGAGGACCTTCTCGGGCTGGCAGACCAGCCGGGCGAAGTAGTCGTTGGCCAGGGCGTAACGGGTCATCACCGCCAGGTCGTAGGCCGTGGTGTAGTGGGCGGGGTCGTGGAGACCGTGGGGGTTGGTGAAGTGGGTGTCCCGGAGGCCCAGGCGCCGCGCCGTGTCGTTCATCAGGCGGGCGAAGGCCGCCTCGCTGCCGGAGATGTGCTCGGCGATGGCCACGGCGGCGTCGTTGCCCGATTCCAGCATCAGGCCCCACAGCAGCTCCCGCAGGGTATAGCGCTCGCCCGCCACCAGGTCCATCGTGGACCCTTCGGTGGAGGCGGCGTGCTCGCTCACCGTGACCACGTCGTCCAGGTTGCCGAACTCCAGGGCGACGATGGCCGTCAGGATCTTGGTCGTGCTGGCCGGGGCCCGCCGCTGGTGGGGGTTGTGGGCGTAGAGGACCTGGCCGCTAGCGGCATCCATCAAGACGGCGGCGGCAGCGTCGATGGCCGGGGGAGGCGCCACCACGCTGCGCCACAGGGGAGCCACCCCTTCCGGAACGGCCTGCCGGCCAGCGGATGCCGGCAAGGCTGCCGCGGCTCCACCCGCCGTTCCGGGGCGGCCCCCGCCGCCGGCGGGCCCCAGAGCCGGCTCCGTGCCCCAGGGCGTCTCCACGGCGGCACCGGCCCCGGCGATGGAGAGCGGCAGGGCCGGGGCCGGTTCGACGGGCCCGACGGCCGGTGGACCCGGCCAGAAGCCGGCCCCCCGGGCGGTACCCGCCGGAAAACATAGGAACAACAGGACCACCATCAGGCCGAGGGCCACCACCCGGCGACCGGGCCACCCGGCCGCCCCGGGCCCCCCGCTGCGGCAGGCGCGGCGGGATCGCCCCACGGGCGGCCGCCCCCACCGGCTGGCCGCCTCCGGCCGGTGGAACCGGCGGGCTCGGGGCCGGCGGCCCGCCGGCCCGCCGGCCCCCGGCTCCGCGGCCGGGAACGGGGTCCTCCCGCCGCACCGTCCGTCGACGCGATGGATCGGAATCCGGGTCACGCTGCCCGCCTCCCCACGGGGTGCTCCCGCCCCATGGGTATGGGGGCCAGCCCACCGCTAGACCGGCCCCGGCCCGGCTCCCGCGGGCCTCGGGCGGCCTCAGGGGGCAGCCGGGCCGGTGACGGGCTCGAGGTGCAGGTTCAAGGGCGATTCCTCGTCCGGTACCTCCAGCGGCGTCCCGGCCAGGGTCACGCCAAGGCCCCGGGGATACCCGGCCCGGATCACCAGGCCCTCGCCCAGGGGCACCTGCTCCCGGTCGCCGGGCTGCATCAGCCGCTCCAGGAGGACCTGCCCGCCGGCGTCGCGGACCCGGACCCACACGCGCTCGCGGGCTTCCAGGGTGACGGTCGTCCCGTCGCCGCCGCCCCCGGGCGCGGGGGCGCCGCCGGGACCCGGGGCGGCCAGCCGGATCGTGTAGTAGACGTCGGCTCCGTCCCGGCGCACCGTCACCTGGGGGGCGGGCGGTTCGGCGGCCGGCTCTTCCGCCGGCGGCTGGGGTTCGGTGCCGGCGCCGCCCGGCGCCCCCGCCCCGCCCCCGCCTGGACCCGGGGCCGGCGCCTGCCCGCCAGGGGCCTCCCCCTGCAGGCCGGTCCCCGCCGGCGGTCGCCCCTCCGGCGGCGCCTCGGGGGCACCGGCCAGGTACAGGACCAGGGCGATGACGGCGGCCAGGCCGGCCAGCCCGGCCAGCCACCGCCCCCACCGCCGCTCGTGGCGGCCCGTGCCGCCCAGGGCCCGGGGGCCGCCTCCCGCCCGGCCGCCGGCCCGGGGCGTGCGGGCGGGAGCCACCAGCGGCGGCGGGGACCACGGAGCCGGCTCGGGCCGGCTCGGGCGTCGGCCGCCGGGCCCGCCCGCCGCCCGGCGCCCGGCGGGCGGCAAGGGCCCCGGCCCAGGGGGCTCTTGTCCAGGCCGGGTACCGGCTCCCCGGGCGGCCCCGGCCCCGGCGGCGGCGCCCGGAGTCCCGGCGCCCCCTTCTCCGGGCCGGCGACCGGCGGGCGCCGGGGGCCCGGCTTCCTCCGCCGGGGCCGCATCGGGTTCGCCCCACCCCGCCGGTTCGTCCCACCCCGTCGCCGGTTCTGCGCCGGCGCCGGAACCGGCGGCTCCCGCCGGCGCGCCCGCCGCCGGGGTGCCCGCCCCCCGGCGCTGCTTCCATTCACTGTAGGCGCGGGCCAGCTCCATGCCGTCCAGGTCGACCAGGCTCGCGTAGGCCCGGATGAAGC
>DATCLH010000155.1:0-4815 GCA_036564035.1 Thermaerobacter sp. | reverse complement strand
GAGCCGGCGCAGCTGGAGGCCCTGCGGCTCTGGGTCGAGCTGGGGGGCACCCTGGTCCTGGGCACGGGCAGCGACGCCGCGGCCATGGCGCAGGTGCTGGGTCCCCGGCTCTTCCCCTGGACGGTGCGGGGGACGGTGGAGACCGCCGACTACGCCGAGGCGGTTGTCCTCGCCCGGCGGGTCGACCCGAAGGCCCCCTTGCTCGGGCCGGGGGCGCCGGCCGCGGTGGCGGCGGTGCTTGGAGGAACGAAGCAGGGGACGGTGTCGTCCCCGGCCGCGGGCTCGGAGCAGGGCAAGGCCCCGTCCCAGGTCGGGGGAACGAACCAGGGCACGGCACCGTCTCCGGCCACCGATCCGGAGCAGGGAAGGGCCGCGTCCCCGGTCGCGGGTAGGAACCGCGCGACGGCCCCGAGCCCGGCGACCGGACCGGCGGCAGGCACGGATCGGGAAAGGCCCGGAACGGGCGCGGACGCAACGGGCACGGTCCCCCTGGCGTACCGGGCCGACGTGGGCCTGGGCCGGGTGTACGCCTGGGCGACCCGCCTGGACACCGAACCCTGGTTGAGCTGGCCGGGAGCGCCGGCGGCCTTTTCCGCCTGGCTGGGCAGCGACTTGGTCCCCGCCGCCATCCGCCGGGCCGATCCCTTCATGGGCGGGCAGGGCATGGGCGGGGGCCCGGCCCGGGCTGTGCCCCTGTCCTTCCCTCTGGCCATCGAGGCCGCGGGGCCGCGGGGGCTCTTCCTGGGCATGGGCCGCGCGACGATGACTCGCGGCGGCTTCGGGCCCGCCCAGGACCTCCTGTTTCAGGCCTCCCGGGACGTGCCCGGGCTCCAGCTTCCGCGTCCCGGCATGCTGGCGGCGGGCATCGCCGGCTACCTGGTCCTCATCGGGCCGGTGACCTTCGGCTGGCTCGGCCGGCGCCGGAAGCGAGAGTGGGCCTGGGTGGCGGTACCCGCCGTGGCCGCCCTGGCCATCGTTGGGGCGTACCTGGCGGGCTCCGTCCTGGGTACGGTGGCGCCGCGCAACGCGGCGGGGTACCTGCTGGCGAGCCCGGCCGGCGACCGCGGCCTCTGGTACGGGATGGTGTCCGCCTACCGGCCGGCCGGGGTCCCGGCTGTGGCGCTGCGGACGGGCACCCTGGTGGCTCCCTTCGACCCGGTCCTCTTCTTCGGGGTGCCCACGCCGCAGCCGGCAGCGGGCGACATGCTCCGGGTGGAACCGGCGGCCACCGGCCAGACCGTCTCCTGGCCGGCGGCGACCGCGGGCCGGATCCCCGCCGCCCAGGTCCACGCCGACGTCCCGTTGCCGGGCACTCTGGAAGCCCGCCTGCAACCGGCCGGCGGTGACGAGTGGCAGGTCGACGTGGTCAACGGGCTGAGCGTGACACTGCACGACCCGTTCATCGTCCACGGGAACCGTACCGTGGCGCGGCTGCCCGACCTGGAGCCGGGTGACCGCTACAGCGACCGGTTCCAGTCGTCGCCCCGCCCCGGCCCGGGCCAGTGGACGCCGCCGTCGCCGCTCCTTTCCAACCCGGGGATGTTCCTGGGATCGCGTTTCTCGGCCGCGGGCTGGGAGCTGCGGCAGGAGGCCCGGCTGCAACAAGCCCTCGCCCACCTGTCCGCGGGGCTTTCGGGAAGCCCCCTGCTCATCGCCCGCATCGACGGCAGCCCCGTGTTCGCCCCGGACGACCGGGATCCCGCCGGGGGCGCCGGTCCCGGCGGCGGTTCAGCAGGAGGAACCGCGGCGGGCGCGGGATCGGGATCGGCGGGCGGGGTCAACGCCGGCAGCGCCCCGGCGGGGGGTCACGACGACGGCCGCGGCCCGGCAGGGGCGAGCGACGCGAGCAGTGCCCCGGCGGGGGGAGCCGCTGAGGACCGCGGCACTGGAAGAACGGGCACCGCCGAAGCTCCCGCCCCCTGGGGGAGCACGGGGCTCACCCTGCTGGTCCAGCCGCTGGTGCCCGAGTTCCCGGCCCCGGAAGCGGGCCCGCGGCCCATCCGGCTGGCCAACACCCTGATCCCCCTGGAGCCGCGCGAGGCCCGGGCCTCCGGGGCGGAGAACCAGGCACCGGGCGGGCCGACCCTGGTCGAGAACGGCATGCTGGAGTTCGAGTGGCGCCCGCCCGCCGGGCTGCTGCCGCGGGCCCGGGCGCTGGAGATCGAGCTGCCGTCCGGGATCGGCATCACCCTGTACGACCACGAGACGGCCGGCTGGACCCGCCTGAGGGGCCCGACGGACAGCGGCCTGGCGCCGGGCGCCCCGGCCTGGGCCCGGCGGGACGTCCGGGTGGACGGCAGCCGGGTGCGGGTCACCGGTCAGAGCGTGCACCGGTTCTTCGGGCGGGACGGGCGCCTCGCCCTGCGGCTGGACGTGGCCGGGCGGGTGGCGGTTCCCTTCCCGCTGGTGGTCCTGGAAGTGGACGGGGAGGTGAGCGGGCGGTGAGCGGTGGGCACAGCCACGGCGACGCCGCCATCGAAACCCGCGGGCTCGTCCGGCAGTTCGGCCGGTTCCAGGCCCTGGCGGGCATCGACCTGGTGGTGCCGCGGGGGGCCATCTACGGCTTCATCGGGCCCAACGGCGCCGGCAAGACCACCTGCCTGCGCATCCTGGCCGGCCTCCTGGACCCCACGGCGGGCACGGCGCGGGTCTGTGGCCTGGACGCCGTCCGGGACCGGGCCGAGCTGCCGCGGGTGGTGGGCTACATGCCCGACTTCTTCGGCGTCTACGACGACCTGCTGGTCACCGAGTACCTGGACTTCTACGCCGCCGCCTACGGGCTCCGGGGCGCCCGGGCCCGCCGCCTGCGGGACGACCTGCTCGACCTGGTGGGGCTGGCCCACAAGGCCGGCGAGATGGTCCACTCCCTCTCCCGGGGCATGAAGCAGCGGCTGGGCCTGGCCCGGGCGCTGATCCACGACCCGGAGGTTCTCTTGCTGGACGAACCGGCCAGCGGCCTCGACCCCGCCTCCCGCATCGAGTTCCGGGAGCTGATCCGGGAGCTGGCCGCCATGGGGAAGACCATCGTGGTCAGCTCCCACATCCTGAGCGAGCTGGCGGACTTCTCGACCCACGTGGGCATCCTGGCCCGGGGTCGCCTGCTGCTGTCGGGTCCCATCGACCGGGTGCTGGCCGCCGTACGGCGGCGCTCGGTCCGGATCCGGTTCGCCCTGGCGGCCGCCGGCTGGGACGGGGGTGCCGCGGGTCGGGTGACCGCGGGGGCGGGCTCCCAGGGGCTGGGCGCGCCCGGACCGGTCGACGGTTCCTCCGCGGAAACGTGGCCAGGCCGTGAAGCGTCATTCAATAAGCAAGTGTTCACCGATCCCGCCGCCCTGCTGGCCCGGGCCCGGGAGGTCCTGGCCCGGATGCCGGAGGTCACCCACGTGGAAGAACCGGAACCGCGGGCGGCCGCAGGGGCGGCCCCCGGCGCGGGCGCGGGCGGCGGAGCGGGCGCCACGCCCGCGGATGCGGCGGGGCCGACGGCGGGTGGCGCCGGGGCCCCGGCCTGGGCCGCTGCGGGTTACGCCCGGGCGCCGGAGCTGATCGTCGACTATGAAGGGGACGAGGCGACGCTGGCGGCCATCAATGCCCAGCTCGTGGCGGCGGGCCTGCCCGTCGCCCACCTGGCGGAAGTGGGTGGAAGCCTGGAGGAGGCGTTCCTCCACGTGGTGGAGAGCCTGGAGGAGCCAGGTAGCCGCCAGGCGGGTCAGCCCGGGGAGCCGGGCCCGCGGGGGGTGAGGTCGTGAACGGAAGCGAGCCGGTCACCGAAGGGGTCAGCGGTGCCGCGGCGCCCCCCGCGCCCCGGCCGGCCCGTCCCGCCCGCGGGCTGGCGGGCTGGATGGCCCGCCAGGCACGGGCGGTGCTGCGGCCCACGCCCTTCAACCCGCTGATCGAGCTGGAGCTGCGGGCCCGCATGCGGCGGGGGCGGACGGTCCTGCTGCTGCTCGGCTTCACCGGGGCCCTGGGCGCCTTGCTGCTGATCGCCCTCATCTTGACGGGGGGCGTGGGCGCCGGCATCTACGGCCCCTCTCCCTTCGAGGTCAGTTACTCGCTCTTCCAGGCCGCCATGGTGGCGGAGCTGGTGCTGGTGGGGGCCGTGGCCGCGGCCACGGCCGCGGGCGGGATCAGCGGCGAGCGGGAGCGGCAGACGTGGGAGGTCCTGCTGACGACCCGCCTGCCGGCGTGGCGCATCGTCAGCGGCAAGCTGGTCACCGCCGTGCTGCTGGTGTTGTGGCTGGTGGTGGCCTCCCTGCCCGTGTTCCTCCCCCTGTTCCGGTTCGGCGCGGTCTCGCCGGCCACCCTGGCCCGCATCCTGGGCCTCCTGCTGGCCAGCGGGCTGGCCTGGGCCGCCATCGGCCTGTTCTTCTCGGCCCTCTTCCGGCGGACCATCGTGGCGGTGATCGCCAGCTACGCCACCGCCGTGGCCTGGGTGATCCTGACCGCCGTGGCCCGGCCCTTGCAGGCGGCCCTGCTGGGGCCGCGCCAGTTCCCGGGACCGGGCGCCGCCACCACCCAGCCGGTGGGGCCCTACCTGATCGAGCTGATGAACCCCCTGCTGGTGCTGCTGCGCACCCTGTCGTCGCCGGTGGTGGGGATCATGGATTGGATGTTCACCGGCGGGATCCCCAACCCGTCGGCGCGGCTCACCCTCGGGGCCCGGGTGGCCCGCGCCCTGGGCGAGCATGGTTATTATTGGGTCTACATCCTCAGCGCCCTGGCGTTGACCCTGGTCCTGGCGGCGGTCACCACCCGGCTGGTCGCCCGCAGGCGGGTCTGACGAGCGGGTGCCCCTGGGCGGGGCCCCGCAGGCCGATG
>DATCLH010000154.1:0-1976 GCA_036564035.1 Thermaerobacter sp. | reverse complement strand
TGGATCTGGACCACGGCACCTATCCGTATGTGACCTCCTCCTACCCCACCGCGGCGGGGGCCTGCATCGGTGCCGGGATCGGGCCCACCCGCATCGACCAGGTGATCGGCGTGGCCAAGGCCTACACGTCCCGGGTGGGCGACGGGCCCTTCCCGACGGAGCTCCTGGACGAGACCGGCGATTGGATCCGCGAGCGGGGCCACGAGTACGGCACCACCACGGGGCGGCCGCGCCGGTGCGGATGGCTGGACGCCGTCGTCCTGCGCTACGCCGCGCGGGTCTCGGGCCTGACGGGCCTGGCCATCACCCGCCTGGATACCCTGGGCGGGCTCGACCGGGTGAAGATCTGCGTGGCCTACGAGCTGGACGGCCAGCGGATCGAAGACCTGCCGGCGGGCGCCGGGCGGCTGGCCCGCTGCCGGCCCATCTATGAAGAGCTGCCGGGCTGGCCGGAGGGCCTGTCGGGCCTGACCCGCTGGGAGGACGTGCCGGCGGCGGCCCGGCGTTACCTGGAGCGCATCAGCGAGCTGGTCGGCGTGCCGGTGGCGCTGGTGTCCATCGGCCGCGAGCGGGCCCAGACCCTGGGCCTGGCCGACGTCTTCGTCCCGCGGCCCCGCTGACCGGCGGCCCACGCCCGGGCTCGAACCGCGGGGGCGTTGACACCCCGGCGCGACCGGTGCTAGAATGACCATCGCGTCCGGCGGCGCCGGGCCGTTCCACCGGTGGTCGCCGAGGGCGCGGAGGCGTGGTGTAGTGGTTAACACACCGGCCTGTCACGCCGGAGATCGCGGGTTCGATCCCCGTCGCCTCCGCCGCGCGCCGGCCGTCCGCCGCCAAAGGGCACGGGCGGGCGGCAAAACGGCAAAGGTTTTAAACAATCGCGTTGCGCGGACAATCGCGTCGCGCTGACGAAGCCCGGCCGCAGCCGGGCTTCGTCGTTTTTCACCCTTTGGCCCCATCGGCCCGAATCCTGCTCCCGGGCGCTGTGGACGGGCAGGAACGGAACGGCATCCCGCCGAAGGCCATTGGTGGGCTTGGCGGCTGCATGGGCCAGCCTGGGTGCGGCTTGACGAGCGGGCCCGGCGGCCAGCAGGGGAAACGGCGGTGGTGACCATGGGCGCGGGCGTTTGGCGACCGGGGCATTTCCCGGGCAATGGGCCGGTCCCCGGCGGGGGCCGGCGCCTCCGCACGCGCTGCGCGACCGCCTATCGGGGTGGCGTGGCGGCTGCGGCCCGGCGCGCCGTCGCCCTGGCGGTGGCGGTGCTCGCCGTCCTGGGGACCACCGTGGGCGTCCTGCTGGCGACCGCCTGGCTCGACCCCGTGCCCGTGGGCGCGGCCGGAACCGGGCCGAAGCCGCCCGACGTGGTGGCCGGCATCGCCGCCGGCGGCCTGGTGCCCGCCCCCGGAGAGGACGCGCCCGCCGTCGAGGTGACCCGCCTGGTCCTGGTGGTCGACGTGCGGGCGGAAGAGGCCCAGCTCTCCCTCTTGCCGGTTCGGGTCACGGCGGCCCTGGAGGCGCGTTATAGCCTGCGCCTGGCCGGCTCCGCCCGGGAGCCCCAGCGGGTCGCCCTGCGCTTCCTGGCGCCGGCGGAGGCCGTCGTCCAGTGGGACGGCCGCCCGGTCGACCTGTATCCAACGGTCTACCCGGGTCCCGAACCAACGCCAGCCGCAGGGGGCAGCGCGGCCCTGCCCGGGCTGCCGGGGACAGGGGAAGGAGCGGGCGCCCCGGCCAGCCCCGGGGCACCAGGGGAGGCGGGGTCGGACGAACCGGCCGCCGGTGGCGGCTCGCTGGGTGGCGGGCCGGTGGCGGACGCGGTCCAAGGGGCCGGTGCCGCCGGTGGACTCGGCGCGGCCCAGGCGCCGGGCGCGGAGACCCCGGCCCAGACCCTCTGGCTCGATCCCCTCACGGGCCGGTTCTATCCGGTGCGGGAGGCGGCCCGCTTGGGCACGGCCCAGGCCCTGGGGACCGACGTCAC
>DATCLH010000153.1:0-4976 GCA_036564035.1 Thermaerobacter sp. | reverse complement strand
CTCCGGCTCCCCGCGTCGTCCGCGCCTCACCCCACCAGGACCCAAGCGCTCCCCGCGCCCAGGCCCCGCAGAGTGAGACCTCCGGCTCGCAAGGCCTGCCTCTCCACACGCCACTCCCTTTTCAAGGACCAGGTGCGCCCGGCGCGGATGGCGCCGGCGGATCGTTATCCTAGCAGCCGCCCCGCCTGCCGTCAACCCTCGCGGCCGCGCCGCGGGCCGACCCGGAAGGCGGCTGCAGAGGCAACGCCCGGAATCGACGTTCCGGGCGCCGCGGTGCCCCGTACCGGACTCGAACCGGTGTCTCCGCCGTGAGAGGGCGGTATCCTAGGCCGCTAGACGAACGGGGCACTGCTGGGGATCCAGGATTCGAACCTGGACTACCAGGGCCAGAACCTGGCGGGCTGCCGTTACCCCAATCCCCATCATGTTGTCTCGATCCGGCGGCCTGTCAAGACCGTCGAACCGGCGCCCCGCGGGCGCAACACGGATTATAGCACGGCCTCCGGACCGCTACAACCACCGCCGCGACCACCGGTGACCGCCAGGGTCTGGGGCCGCTGGCGCCCCCGCGGGTCGCCCGGCACCCCATGGGACCGGGCGCCCACCGCCTGACGCCGCCCGCCCTGGAAAGGCGGCCACCCCCGGCGGCTCGCCCCGGCGCGCGTTGCGCCGTGGAATCGGCGCCCGTGGCTTGCGGCCGGTGGCCCGGCGGCGGTCATCACCCACTGCCGTCAACTGGCTACGGTGTGCCCGTGGCCGCGTGGCTGGCTGTCTCCTGCGCCAGCCGGTCCACGCGCCGGCCGGGACGCGACGGAAGAACCCGGCCCCGTGACCGGCCGCGCCGCGTCGCGGACCGCCGCCTGCGGGCCGCCCCTCATTATACCCATCTGAAGCGCCGGGGCAACCGCCGGGCCGGGACCGCGCCGCCCCGGCGGTGCACCCCTCGTGGCGGCCGCGCGCACCCTGCCGCTCGGCCCCCTAAGCCGATGGCCGCCCAAGCCGGTCGGCCCCTTCGCCGGCGGCGCAGGCTCCGCGACCCAGGCCGGCCTACGCCCGGCCCTGGTTTGCCGGCCCTCCCGGCCCGGGGCAGGCGCCCCAGGCCGGACCACGCCAGGTCATCCCTGGCCGGTGGCCTCGCCGCTCCGTGCCGCCGGCGTCGCCGCGCCATGGACGGCCCGATCGGCGCGCCGCCGCCGGATCCACTCGATGGCCCGCTGGATGCGTTCCAGGCACCGCTCCCGCCCGACCCAGCAGATCACGTCGAAGACGCCCGGCCCCACGGTGCGCCCGGAAACCGCCAGGCGGGTGGGATGGAAGATCCGCCCCGTGCCGACGCCAAGGCGCTCGGCCAACCCGCGCAGGGCCTGTTCGATGGCCGCCTGGCTCCACGGCTCCACCTGGGCCAGGGTCTCGGCCACCGCCTCCAGGATGGGGATGGCGTCGTCCCGGTCGAAGTGCTTGCGCACCCCGGTCTCGTCGTACCCCTCGAAGTCGGCAAAGAAATAGCGGCTGGCCTCGACCAGTTCCTCCAAGGTCCGCACCCGCTGGCGCACGGCATCCACGATGGCGCGCAGCCGCCGCCGCTCGGCCCCCTGGGGTTCGTCCATCAAGAGCCCCGCGGCCTGGAGGCGCGGGATGACCAGTTCCACCACCCGGTCCAGATCCGTCTCCCGCAGGTAGTGACCGTTCATCCAGGCCATCTTCTCGACGTCATAGATGGCCGCCGTGTGGGAGACCCGGTCCAGGTCGAAGGCTTCGATCATCTCGTCCAAGGAGAGGATCTCGCGGTCGTCGCCGGGCGACCAGCCCAAGAGGGCGACGTAATTGAGGATCGCCTCGGGCAGGAACCCTTGCCGCCGGTATTCGTCCACGGCCACGGCGCCATGACGCTTGCTCAGCTTGGACCGGTCGGGCGCCAGGATCATCGGCACGTGGGCGAACTGGGGCGGCTCCCAGCCCAGCGCCTGGTAGATCAGCAGCTGCTTGGGCGTATTGGACAGGTGCTCGTCCCCGCGGATCACGTGGCTCATCGCCATGTGGTGGTCGTCGACCACGGCGGCGAAGTTGTAGAGCGGCATCCCGTCCGGACGGGCGATGATGAAGTCGCCGATCTGGGCCACGTCGAAGGCGACCTCGCCCTTGACCAGGTCGTGGACGGTCACCGTCCCGGTGTGGGGCACCCGGAGCCGTACGGCCGGGCGCCGCCCCTCCGCCTCCAGCCGCCGGCGCTCCGCGTCCGTCAGGTGGCGGCACCGGCCGCTGTAGACCGCGGGCTTGCCCGCCGCCCGCGCCGCTTCCCGCTCGGCGTTGAGCTCCTCCACGGTGCAGTAACAGGGGTACGCCTTGCCCTCGGCCAGCAAGCGGTCCAGGGCCTCCCGGTAGAGGTCGAGCCGCTGGGACTGCCGGTACGGCCCGTAGGGGCCGCCCACGTCCGGCCCCTCATCCCAGTCCAGGCCCAGCCAGCGGATGCTCTCCAGCATGGGCTCGATCAACTCGTCCCGGGAGCGCTCGGGGTCGGTGTCCTCGAAACGCAGGACGAACCGCCCCCCATGCTTGCGCGCGAAGAGCCAGTTGAAGAGGATGGTGCGGACGCCGCCGATGTGCAGGTATCCCGTCGGCGACGGCGCATACCGGACCCGCACCGGCTGGGACATGGGGTTGCCTCCTTGCGACCGCGATGTGGTGCCGGACGAACCGGCCCGGCGCGCAGCGCCGCCCGCCCGCTGCCGGCCGAGGCCGCCCCCGGCCCCGGAGGACCGCAGCGCGAACCGTCGGAGATCGCCGCAGCGCGCCCGCCCCGGAGACGCCGCGGGCGCCGGCGCGCCGCGGTTCCCCAGGGCGGCGGTATCGTAACAGAGCGGTCTGGCAGCGTCAAGGAACGGTGCCAGCCGCTCCCCATCGACCCTTTCCGGGACTCACGGCTGCGGCTCACGGCTGCCAGCGCGCCATCACGGCCAGCAGGGCAAGGGCCACCGCCCCGGGCAGGCCCAGGCTCCCGGCCAGCCAGGCGGTGGCCGGGTTCCACCCCACGTGGGCGCCCAGCGGCGCCAGCAGCAGGTTGAGGGCCAGCACCCACCCGGATCCGATGACCAGGTCGGCCGCCAGACGGGCCAGGGCTTCCCCCGCCGAGGCCGCCGTGGCGGCGCGCCAGACGACGGCCCCCACGACCACCGCCGCCAGCGCCACGGTTGCCCAGGCCCCTTCCCCGGCGATGGCCATCACCCCGCCTTTCAAGGCGCCGCCTGCCGCCCCGCCCCCTCACCGGGATGGGCGGGCAACCCCTGAATGCCACGCCGGCGGGCTTGTTTGAGCAGGTATGCGTACCGCTTCTCCGCCGCCAGCACCAGGTGGATCGCCTGGTCGACCAGGTCGCGGTCGGTCACCGATTCGAAGTACAGCCTGGCCTGCTCCCAGTCCCGGCGGGCCTGCTCCACGGCGCCGACCCAGTCGAAGTCGTCGGGATCGGCCGGGGCAGGAACGGCACCCCGGGGACGGGGACTCCAGGATCCGCGCAGGACGAACCGGCCGCCCGGCTGCCGCCCGGCGTGCCCGGCACCCTCGGCCGCAGCCAGGCGGGCGTCGGCCGTCCGCGCCCCGCGCTCCCCCAGGGAACCCTGGGGTCCGCGGAGCAAGGGAACCGAGCCGGCCCCTGCGTCGCCCGGCCAGGTGGCGCCCCGGCTCCGCGGCCATGGCAGGCGCCAGCGCCCCAGCCAGTTCCGCACCCGTTCCGCGCTCATGAACTCCACGCCCCTTGCCGGCCTCCGGGTCCCGGCCGTGCGGCAACCCTGTCCTATGGGTATGCGGGACGGCACGCCGGTTGAACCGGCGTCACCGGCCGGCATGGGGGAAGATGCACCCAAAGCGGGGGATTTATGCTAAATGGAGGTGCGCGATGCAGGTGCGCGGCGGGCCCCGGGCACGGGCGGGCGCGCTTGCCCTTACCCGCGCCGTGGGCGGCCCGGGTCACAGGGCCTGACGGCCTTGCAGGGCCCGGGTCAGGGTGAGCTCGTCGACGTACTCCAGGTCGCCGCCCTCCGGTACCCCGCGAGCAATGCGGGTCACCCGGATGCCCAGCGGCTTGATCAGGCGGGCCAGATAGAGGGCGGTGGCCTCGCCCTCCACCGTCGGGTTCGTCGCCAGGATGACCTCCTCCACCGGCGGCTCCTGGCGCAGCCGGGCCAGCAGCTCCCGCACCCGCAACTGCTCCGGTCCCACCCCGTCCATGGGCGAGATCACGCCGTGCAGCACGTGGTAGAGGCCGCGAAACTCCCGGGTCCGCTCCATGGCCACCACGTCCCGGGGCTGTTCGACCACGCAGATCACCCGGCCGTCGCGGCCCGGGTCCCTGCAGATGGGACATGGATCCCGATCGGTCAGGTTGGCGCAGATGCTGCAGTACCGCACGCTGGCCCGGGCCTGGACCATCGCCTCCGCCAGGCTGCGCACCTCCTCCTGCGGCCTGAAGAGGAGGTGGTAGGCCAGGCGCTGGGCGGTCTTCGGCCCGATCCCGGGCAGCTTCTCCAGCTCGGCGATCAGCCGCGCAAAGGCGGGGGCGTGTTCCACGGCCGCTCCCGGCTCCTCACAGCCCGGGGAAGCCCGGCAGCTTGGGCAGCTTGAGCCCGCCGGTCACCCGCGCCATCTCCGCCTGCACCATGTCCTGAGCCTTGCGGTTCGCCTCGTTGACCGCCGCCACGATCATGTCCTGGAGCAGCTCCACGTCGTCCGGGTCGACGGCCTCCCGGGTGATCTCCAGGCGCAAGAGTTCCTGGCGCCCGTTGACCACCGCCTTGACCATCCCGCCGCCGGCGGTGGCCTCCACTTCCCGCTGGGCCAGTTCCTCCTGCAGGCGGGCCATCTCCTGCTGCATCTTCTCAAGCTGTTTCAGCATCTTGCCCATGGGGCCGAAGCTCACGCTGCCACTCCTCCTTCACGGGGATCCATTGTCCGCCGAAGAGCTCCCAGGCCGCCTTCTGCAC
>DATCLH010000152.1:0-5383 GCA_036564035.1 Thermaerobacter sp. | reverse complement strand
ACGCCGTCCGCCACCTGGAGCGGCTGCCCGGCCGCCCCCCGGCCGATCCCTTGCTGCCGGTGGCGCGGTTCATGGAATGTGCCCTGCTGGCGGTGCTGGACCACCGGACCCACCGGCTCCACCTGATCGCGCCGGTCCTGGCCGGTCCGGGTCAGGGGCCGGAGGACGCCCTCCGGGCGGCCCAGCGGCGCCTGGAGCGGGCGCTGGCGGCGCTGGAGGCGCCCCTGCCGCCGCGGCCCCCGCTGCGGCTGGGTGAGGCCGCCACCGCCGGCGCAGCGGGTGGGGGGGCGCCGGCCGGAGCACCGGGCGCGGGGGATGGCGCCGGCCGGGGACCGGGCGGCCCGGGTGGGACGGGGCCCGGTGCCGGTTCCCAGAACCCCCAGGACCCCCACGATCCGGGGGCCGTCCTGGCGGGGGTACGGAGCAACGTGGATCGGGAGACGTTTTTGGAGGCCGTAGGCCGGGCCCAGGCCTACATCCGGGCGGGCGACGTGTTCCAGGTCGTCCTTTCCCGGCGCTTCGAGTTCCCCTGGCCCGGCGGCGTCCCGGCGCCCGAGACCGGCGGGGCCGGCGGGGGCCGGCCGGCCGGAGGCCAGAAGCCCCATAAGCCCGGCCCGGTGGACATCGACCTCTACCGCGCCCTGCGGGTGATCTCCCCCTCCCCGTACATGTTCTTCCTGCGCTTCGACGGCGACACCACCCTGCTGGGTGCCTCGCCGGAACTGCTGGTGCGGGTGGAGGGGCGGCGGGCCCTGACCCGGCCCCTGGCGGGCACCCGGCCCCGGGGCGCGACGGAGGCCGACGATCAGGCCCTGGAGCGGGAGCTCCTGGCCGATCCCAAGGAGCGGGCCGAGCACACCATGCTGGTCGACCTGGGGCGCAACGACCTGGGCCGGGTCTGCGAGCCCGGCACGGTGCGGGTGGAGCGGCTGATGGCGGTGGAGCGCTACTCCCACGTGATGCACCTGGCCTCCGACGTGGCCGGGCGCCTGGCGGAGGGCCGGGACGCGGTGGACGCCCTGGCCGCCTGCTTCCCCGCGGGGACCCTGACGGGCGCCCCCAAGGTACGGGCCATGGAGATCATCGACGAGCTGGAGCCCGTGGCCCGCGGGCCCTACGGCGGCGCCGTGGGGTATCTGGGCTACGACGGCGACCTGGACATGTGCATCGCCATCCGGACCCTGGTGCTCCACGGCGGGCGGGGCTTCCTCCAGGTGGGCGCCGGGGTGGTGGCCGGGTCGCGGCCCGAAGCCGAGTGGCGGGAGACGGAGGCCAAGGCCCGCTCGGGGCTGCGCGCCCTGGCGCTGGTGGGTCTCTCGGGTCCCGCGCCGGCCGTGGCTGTGGGCCCGGGCGCGCCGGCCGGTCGAGGAGGGATCCGGGCGTGAGCCTGCGGGTGCTGGTGATCGACAACTACGACTCCTTTACCTACAACCTGGTCCAGCTGCTGGCCGAGCTGGGCGCCCAGGTGGAGGTCTTCCGCAACGACGCCCTGGACGGGGAGGGGGTGGAGGCGCGGGACCCGGACGCCGTCGTCCTCTCGCCGGGCCCGTGCACGCCGGCCGAAGCCGGGTGCTCCATGGAGGTGGTGCGCCGGCTCCACCCCCAGCGACCCCTGCTGGGGGTCTGCCTGGGCCACCAGGCCATCGCCGCCGCCCTGGGCGGCCGGGTGGTGCGGGGGCCGGAGCCCGTCCACGGCATGGCCTGGCCGATCTATCACGACGGCACGGGCCTGCTGGCCGGCCTTCCCTCTCCCTTCGAAGCCGGCCGCTACCACTCCCTGGTGGTCGAACCGGCCTCCCTGCCGCCCGAGCTGGAGGTCTGCGCCTGGACGGAGGATGGGCTGATCATGGGCTTGCGGCACCGCCACCGTCCCGTCTACGGCCTGCAGTTCCACCCCGAGTCGGTGCTGACGCCCCAGGGCCGGGTCATCCTCCAGGAATTCCTCGCCCTGGCCCGGCGGATGCGGGCGGTGCGCCGGGCTTTGGGCGCCCCCGGTGCACCCGGTGCCCCCGGCGCCCCCGCCGCCCCCGGTGCCCCCGGTCCCGCGGGGCCGCCTGCCACCGCCCCGGGACCAGGGCGCATCCCCGTCGAGACGCTGGCCATCGAGGAGGGGTCCTGAGATGGAGGTCAACGCCCTGCAGGCGGCCCTGGCCAAGGTGCTCTCGGGCCGCGACCTGACGGCCGCCGAGGCCGAGGCGGCCATGGACGTCATCATGTCGGGGGCGGCCACCGCCGCCCAGGTGGCCGGCTACCTGGTCGCCCTGCGCATGAAGGGCGAGACGCCGGCGGAGATCGCCGGCTCCGCCCGGGCCATGCGGCGCCACGCCACGCCCGTCCGCACCCGCCGGCAAGGGGTGATGGACACCTGCGGCACCGGCGGCGACGGGCGCCACACCTTCAACATCTCCACCCTGGCGGCGGTGGTGGTGGCGGCGGCGGGGGTGCCCGTGGCCAAGCACGGCAACCGCTCCGTCTCCAGCCGCTGCGGCAGCGCCGACGTGCTGGAGGCCCTGGGCGTCAGCCTGGACCTGGAACCCGAGGCCCTGGGCCGGTGCCTGGACGAGGTGGGCATCGCCTTCCTCTTCGCGCCGCGGCTGCACGGCGCCATGCGCCACGCGGCCGGCCCGCGACGGGAACTGGGGGTGCGGACGATCTTCAACCTGCTCGGTCCCCTGACGAACCCGGCCGGCGCCCGCTACCAGCTGCTGGGCGTCTACGCCGCCGAGCTGGTGGAACCGGTCGCCCAGGTGCTGGTGGAGCTGGGGGTCCAGCGGGCCCTGGTGGTCCACGGGGCCCCGGGGCTGGACGAGATGTCGGTCTGCGGTCCCACCCTGGTCGCCCGGGTGGACGGCGACCGGGTGCAGACCTTCACGGTGGAACCGGCGGACGCGGGCCTGCCGGTGTACCCCCTGGAGGCCATCGCCGGCGGCGATCCCGCCCGCAACGCGGCCATCGCCCGCCAGGTCCTAGAAGGCCGGCCCGGTGCCTACCGGGATGCGGTGCTGCTCAACGCCGCCGGGGCCCTGGTGGCGGCGGGGCGGGCCGCCGACCTGCGGGAAGGGGTGGCGGAGGCAGCCCGGGTCATCGACGGCGGCGCCGCGGCGGCCAAGCTGGAGGAGTGGGTCCGGGTGAGCCACGCCCTGGCCCCCCGGGCGGCCGGGGAGGTGGCGGGATGACGGCCGGCGGCCGGGCCGGAGGGCCGGTTCGTCCGGTGGGGGATGGCCCGGCGGGGATCCCGCCGGTGCCGGCGGGGGCGGCCCCGGGCTCCGGGGCCGGCCGGCTGGCGGCCATCGTTGCCAGCGTCCAGCGGCGGCTGGCGGAGCGCCAGGCCCGGCGGCCGGAGGCGGCCCTGGAACGGGCGGTGGAGCAGGTCCTCCAGCGCGAGCCGCGGCGCAGCCTGGCGGCGGTGCTGGCGGGCGGGCGGCACCGGCCCGTCCCGGCGGTCATCGCCGAGATCAAGCGGGCCTCGCCGGCGGCGGGGCGGCTGGCCGGAGCCGGCGGGGGCGGGTTCGACCCGGTGGAACAGGCCCGGGCCTACCGGGCCGGCGGGGCGGCGGCCCTGAGCGTGGTCACCGAGCCCGACCACTTCCACGGCGATAGGGCGGACCTGGAGCGGGTGCGGCCGCTGGGTTTGCCGGTGCTGCAGAAGGACTTCGTGGTCAGCCGCTACCAGCTCCTCGAATCGGTGCTGGCGGGGGCCGACGCGGTGCTGCTGATCGCCCGCATCGTACCGCCCCGGGAGCTGGCCCGCCTGGTGCGGGCGGCCGAGGAGCTGGGGCTGGAGCCCTTCGTGGAGGTCAACGACCGCCGGGATGTGGAGGCGGCGGTGGCGGCGGGGGCGCGGCTCATCGGGGTCAACCACCGGGACCTGGACACCTTCGCCATCGACCCGGAGCGGTTCGCGGCCCTGGTCCCCCTCCTGCCGGACGAGGCGGTCCGGGTGGCGGCCAGCGGCATCGTCACCCCGGACCGGGCCCGGGAGCTCCACGCCCTGGGCGCCGATGGGGTGCTGGTGGGGGAGGCCCTGATGCGCAGCGGCGACCCCGCCGGGTGGCTGCGGGTGCTGGTGGCCGGGCCGGGGGGTGGTGGACGGTGAGCGCCCTGTGGATCAAGATCTGCGGGCTGCGGGAGGCCGAGGCCGCCCAGGCGGCGGTGGAGGCGGGCGCCGACGCCATCGGCTTCGTCTTCGCCCCGAGCCCCCGCCGGGTCGACCCCGATAGGGCCGCCCGCATCGCGGCGGCCCTGCGGCGGACCGGGCCGGCCAGCGGGGGGCCCGTGGGGGACGCCGGCGCCCCGGCGGCGGGCGGCGGCGGGGCAGGGGAACGGCCCCTGGCGGTGGTCGGCGTCTTCGTCGACGCGCCCGTGGCGGAGATGGTGGCGGTCGCCCGCCACGCCGGGCTCACCCACGTCCAGCTCCACGGGGATGAACCGGAAGCGGTGGTGGCGGCCCTCCAGGCGCAGGGGCTGGCGGTGATCCGGGCCGTCCGCCTGGCTGCCGGCCCCCGGCGCGGCGCCGGGCGGCAGGGCGGCCTTCCGGGCGAGAGCCCTCTGGGGGAGGTCCACCCCGGTGGGGCCGGGGAGGCCGGCACGGCCGAGGCGACCACCCGGGCGCTGGAGACCGGGGCCGACCTGGTCCTGGTCGATGCGGCGGTGCCGGGGCGGCACGGGGGGACGGGTCAGGTGGCGGACTGGGCGGTGGCGGCCCGCCTGGCCCGGCGGCGGCCCCTGATCCTGGCCGGGGGGCTGCGGCCGGACAACGTGGCCGAGGCCATCGGGGTCGTCCGCCCCTGGGGAGTCGACGTCTCCAGCGGCGTCGAGCGGGCCCCCGGCGTCAAGGACCCCCTCTTGATCGCCCGCTTCGTCGCGGCGGCGCGGGCGGCTGCGGCCGCGGCCGGCGGCGCGGCGGCCCTGGCCCCGGTGGAGCCGGGCCGGCGGGCCTGACGGCGAACCGAACAGAAAGGGGAGTGACCATGGACGACGGACCGGTGAAGGCCGCCGCGGTGGCGGGGGAGGGGGCGGCACCGGCCGGGGCAGGCGCCCTGCCCGACGGCCGGGGCTACTTCGGCCCCTTCGGCGGCCGGTTCGTCCCCGAGACGGTGATCCCGGCTTTGGCGGAACTGGAGCAGGCCTACGAGGAGGCCATGGCCGACCCGGCCTTCCGGGCGGAGCTGGAGGGCTACCTGGCCGAGTTCTGCGGCCGGCCCACCCCCCTCTACCGGGCGGACCGGCTGGCGGCGGCCTGCGGCAACCCGGGGGTCCGGGTCTACCTCAAGCGGGAGGACCTGAACCACACCGGGGCCCACAAGATCAACAACGCCCTGGGCCAGGCCCTGCTGGCGCGGCGCATGGGCAAGCGGCGGGTGATCGCCGAGACCGGGGCGGG
>DATCLH010000151.1:0-1805 GCA_036564035.1 Thermaerobacter sp. | reverse complement strand
GATGACACGGACGGCCATGGGCGTTCCCTCCCGCCCCAGCCTATTCCCCGGCGGGGCCGCCCGGTGCCTGGCCCCCCGCCGGCCCTGGGGCCGCCGCACCGGCCCCCCGCGCTCCCGCGGCCTGGTGCAACCGGTGCAGGTTCGTCTCCACCGGGGCCAGGCCGTTGAAGACCGACGACCCCGCCACCAGCAGGTCTGCCCCCGCCGCCACCGCCAGGGGCGCCGTCTGGACGTCGATGCCGCCGTCGACCTCCAGCCACGGCCGGGGTCCGGCGGCGGGCAGCATGGCCCGCACGGCCCGCAGCTTCTCTAGGGCCAGGGGCAAGAAGGCCTGGCCCCCAAAGCCGGGGTTGACGCTCATCACCAGGATGAGGTCGACCTCCCCCAGCAGGGGCTCCACCGCCACCGCCGGCGTTCCGGGGTTGAGGGCGACCCCGGCCCGGCAGCCCAGGTCCCGGATCATCTGGACCGCCCGGTGGACGTGGGGCGTCGCCTCCACGTGGACGGTGATCATATCGGCGCCCGCCTCGGCCACTGCCGCCAGCAGCGGCTCCGGCCGCTCGACCATCAGGTGGACGTCCAGGGGCAGCCGCGTCAACCGCCGCACGGCCGCCACGATCATGGGGCCAAAGGTCAGGTTGGGGACGAACCGGCCGTCCATCACGTCCAGGTGCAGCCCGGCCGCGCCGCCGGCCTCGGCCGCCCGCACCTCGTCGGCCAGGCGGGTGAAGTCGGCCGAGAGCAGGGAGGGCAGGACGACAGGTCCGGTCCCGGGGGCCGGCCAGGGGAGGGACCGCCCCCCGCGGCTGGGCCCGCCGGCGGGCCGGCCGGGCCCACCGGCGCCGGCCGGCCCGGGGCGGGAGCCGCTCCCGGAAGGGGCCGCCGGCGTAGGGCTGGGCGCCCCCTTCCCGCCGCCGCTGCCGCGCCCGGACCGTTCGCCCTGGGGGTGGGCGGCTCCCTGAACCGCCCCTGGGCCCTGGACCGCTCCTTGGGCTGAACCCGCTCCCATGCTCATCCCCTTTCGCCGCCCGTCGTCGCCGTGCCCATCAGCGATAGCGCTCGGCCAGCCGCTCCTCCAGCTCGGCCAGCAGGACCAGGTAGTTCTGGTAGCGCCACCCGGCGATGCGCCCGGCATCCCGCGCCGCCCGCACCGCGCACCCGGGCTCGCTGCGGTGCAGGCAGCCCCGGAACCGGCAGCCGGCCGCCTCGCGGCGGATCTCCGGCCAGAGATCACCCAGCTCCTCCGGCTCCAGCTCGGGCAGTTCCAGCCGGCTGAAACCCGGGGTGTCGGCCACCCAGCCCTCGCCAGTCAACGGCAGCAGTTCGACGAAGCGGGTGGTGTGCCGCCCCCGGCCCAGCTTGCGGCTGACGTCGCCCGTGGCCAGGTTGAGGCCCGGCTTGAGGGCGTTGAGCAGGGTCGACTTGCCCGCCCCGCTGGGGCCGGCCACCACGGTGATGCCCTCCCGCAAGGCAGCGGCCAGTTCCTCCAGGCCCCACCCCTTGGGGGCGGCCACCCGGTGGACGGGATAGCCCGCCTGCCGATAGCCTTCCACCAGGCGGGCCGCCCACCCCGGCAGCGGGTCGCCCGCGGCCGCCACCAGCCGGTCCAGCTTGGTGAAGGCGATCACCACCGGCAGGTCCTACGCCTCGGCCTGGACCAGGATCCGATCCATGAGGATTGGCACGGGATCCGGCTCCTGCTGGGACAGCACCAGCAACACCCGGTCGACGTTGGCGACGGGCGGCCGGATCAGCCGATTGCGCCGGGGCAGCACCCGCTCGATGGCGGCGCCACCTTCCTGGGC
>DATCLH010000150.1:0-1720 GCA_036564035.1 Thermaerobacter sp. | reverse complement strand
CGTGGCCGTGGTGAACCAGGCCAGGTGCTGTTCCCGCTCCCGGGGCTCCCCCAGGCTGGTGACCAGGGTCTGGGTGCAGACCACCATCAGCATCTGGGCCATGCCCGCCACCAGGGAGGCGGCGGCCAGCCAGGGCAAGGAAGGGCTGGCGGCCGCCAGCAGGAGGCCGCCGGCCAGGCCCGCCGAACCCGCCACCATCAGGGGGCGCTCGCCCCAGCGGCTGACCAGCCCGCCGACGGGCAACGAGAGGAACAGGGGGACCAGGGCGTAGGCGCCGGCGATGATCCCAAGCCACGTGGCACCGGCCCCCAGGTCCCGGGCGGCGAAGACGGAGAAGAGGGGGCGGGACATGGTCACCACGGCGAAGGTCAAGGCGGCCAGGGCGTTGACCCGCCACAGGGTCTGCCGCACCTGGCGGCGGGTCAGGGATCCGGGCTCCCCCTGCCCTGGGCCGGCCGCCCGGTGCGGGCCAGCCGGCGCCGGACGAACCGGCATCCCCTGGTCCACGTCACCCGCCCGTCCCTGCCCCGTCACCCCGGGTCCCTCCCTTTCCCTCCGGCCCGCGGTCTTCGCCGGGCGCCCGGAGGGGGTGCGCCCCCGGGCCTGCCCTGCCTCCGGGGCCCCGCGTCGCCGCGCGGCGGCGGAATCCCGGCGCCGCGGCCCGCCGCCTGCCGGCGGATGGTTCGTGGCACGAATCATTTCCGTACACCGGCATACCACATCCCGGCCCTTCGGGGAAGGGCCGCCCCGGCGCCGCCCCGGGGATGCCCGGAGCGCCGGCGGGTTCCTCCGGGCGACCGCCGTGGCCGGTTCGGCGGGTGGCCGCCGCGACGCGGCCCGCCTGCCGGTTCCTCCGCGCACCGGCTGCCGCCAGTTGGAGCCCGACCCCACCCGGCCCGGTGTTTATTAGTGGAAGGCGTCGCGTTAGTGGAAGGCGCCGCCCCGGCCGATGTTGACGCGCACCCGGACGTCGATCCGGGCCTGGGGCCACTGGGTGTGCCAGTCGCGGGACCGGAAGGCGGCGGGCTGCGCGATGCGCCAGTACTCGCCAAAGCCCAGGGGATCGCTGCCTATGGCCTGCAGCCGGTGCAGGAGCCGCTGGAGGGCACGGGTCAGATCCCGCTCCGCCGCCTGCTCGAAGGCCCGGGGTGCGCCCCCCGTGGCCTCGTAGACCTCCATCAAGGCCATGTTGAGCTGCACGTCGAAGCGGAAGCGGGGCGCGCCGCCGGGTCCCGGGGCCAGCGGCACGATCCGGGTATCCGCCCCCAGGGGGCGCAGGCCGATGCGCCGGCCGTCGCCCAGCTCCATCTCCCACAGGGTGTTACGGGCGTCGCGGATCAAGCCCAGCAGCCGCGTCTCCGGCTCCGACAGGATGCCCACCAGGCGCCCGTCGCGGAAGGCGGCCACCTGGGCGACCCGCATCTGGCGCTGGGGGCCCGGGCCCACCACGGGGACCAGGGCGTCCCGGCCCGGCAGGAGGGTGTCGACCCAGACCCGCCAGTAGGGCACGGCCAGGGCGCCCGCCGCCTTGCCCCGGGCGCGGAAGACGTCGTCCAGGTAGAACTCGGGAAAGGTCTGCTGGGGCGGCTTGATGGCCAGGACGTGCGCAGGGTCGCCGGCGGCCACCACGAACCAGGCGGCCCGGGGGATGTCGGTGTTATTCATTAGGACCTCCAGGATGGAGAGGATCCCCTGGCGCGCCAGGCGCTCCGAGACCCCC
>DATCLH010000149.1:0-1511 GCA_036564035.1 Thermaerobacter sp. | reverse complement strand
GGGCATGCGGCCGAGGAGGGCCGACACCTCGGAGCCCGCCTGGGTGAAGCGGAAGATGTTGTCGATGAACAGCAGCAGGTCCTGGCCCTCTTCGTCCCGGAAGTACTCGGCCATGGCCAGGCCCGTCAGGCCCACCCGCAGGCGCGCGCCCGGCGGCTCGTTCATCTGCCCGAAGACCAGGGCCGTCTTGTCGAGAACCCCGGACTCCTTCAGCTCGTGGTAGAGGTCGTTGCCCTCGCGGGTGCGCTCGCCCACGCCGGCGAAGACGGAGAAGCCGCCGTGCTTGTAGGCGATGTTGTGGATCAGCTCCATGATGATGACCGTCTTGCCGACGCCGGCGCCACCGAACAGGCCGACCTTACCGCCGCGGGCGAAGGGGCAGATTAGGTCGATGACCTTGATGCCCGTCTCCAGGATCTCCGTGGCGGGGTTGACGTCGGCCACGTCGGGCGCAGGCCGGTGGATCGGGTAGCGCTTCTTGGCCTGGGGCGGCTCCTTGCCGTCGATGGGCTCGCCCAGGACGTTGAACATGCGCCCCAGGACCTCGCGCCCCACGGGCACGGAGATGGGACCGCCGGTATCCACCGCCGGCATGCCCCGCTGCAACCCGTCGGTGGACGCCATGGCCACGCAGCGCACCACGTTGTTCCCCAGGTGCTGGGCCGCCTCCACCGTCAGGTCGATCTCCACCTCTTCGGTCTTGGCCTGGATCTTGATCGCGTTGTAGATGTCGGGCAGGTTGCCCTCGGGGAACTCGATGTCGACCACCGGGCCGATGACCTGCACGACCCGGCCCACGTTCTTCTCGGCCATTGGATTCTTCCCTCCGGTCCTCGGCGCCGCCGCCCCGCCCGGTGCAGGACGAACCGGCCACCTGCGGCCCCGCCCGGGCCCCCCCGGCCTTCGCAGGCCCCGGTCAGGCCCGGGGGCGGGCCGGCGCCCGGGACGGCTAGCCCTTGAGGGCCTCGGCGCCGCTGACGATCTCCGCCAGTTCCTTCGTGATGGCCGCCTGTCGCGCCCGGTTGTACTCCAGGGTCAGCGTCTGGATCAGCTCACCGGCGTTGTCCGTGGCGTTCTTCATGGCCGTCATGCGGGCCCCGTGCTCGCTGGCCTTCGCCTCCTGCAGGGCGCGGAAGACCAGGATCTGCACGTACTTGGGCAAGAGGGCCTCCAGGATCGCCCCCTCCGACGGCTCGTAGATGTACTCCCGCAGCCCGCGCAGGCCGGGCCGCTCGCCCGGGCCGGTCCCCTGCAGCCGGCCGGCGCCACCGCCTGCCACGGCGCCCGCACCCGTCACGGCCGCGGCCGGCGCCGAGCCGGTCCCGGCCCCCGTGGGGCCGGCCGCTTCGGCGGCCGGTTCCTCCAGACCGGCGACGGGCAGGAGGCGGGTGACCACCGGCCGCTGGCTGATGGCCGAACGGTATTCGGTGTAGATCAGCCGCACCTCGTCCATCTCGCCGGCCAGGTAGCCCTCCACCAGCCGGCGCGCCAGCTCGCGGGCCGTGGCGAAG
>DATCLH010000148.1:0-7083 GCA_036564035.1 Thermaerobacter sp. | reverse complement strand
GGGGGCATGGGCCGCACCGGCGTCCCTGTTTGCGGCCGGGGCCCTGCTCTTCAGCCTGGGCATCAACGGCTTCCTGGTGCCGGCCCGGCTGGGCGAGGGCGGGCTGAGCGGCGTGTCCCTGCTCCTGCACTACGCCACGGGCCTGCCCGTCTCGCTGCTCTACCTCCTGCTGAACCTGCCCCTCTTCGCCTTCGGTTGGCGGGCCATCGGCCGCCGGTTCATCCTGCGGACGGGGCTGGCCACCCTGCTGGTCTCCCTGGCCCTGCGGCTGACGGAGGGGGTCGCCTTCCGGGTCGACGAGCCCCTGCTGGCCAGCCTCTACGGCGGCGCCTTCATCGGCACGGGGATCGGCCTGCTGTTCCGGGCCGGGGCGTCCAGCGGCGGCATCGACATCGTGGCCCGGTTCCTCAAGGAGCGGTATGGCATCGGCATCGCCGAGACCTTCCTGGTCTTCGACAGCCTGGTCCTGGCGGCCTTTGCCCTGACCCTGGGCGCCGACACCGCCCTCTACTCGATCCTGGTCACCTTCCTGGGCGGCCGGATTGCCGACGTGGTCCAGGAAGGGCCCCTGCGCGCCAAGAGCGCCTGGATCGTCACCAACCGCCCCCGGGAGGTGGCCCAGGCGGTCAACACCCGGCTCGGCCGGGGGGCGACCCTGCTGCGGGCGACGGGGGCCTGGACCGGGGAGGAACGGGCCGTCGTCCTGGTGGTGCTGAACCGGCGGGAACTGGCGCGGCTCAAGCAGCTGATCCGGGAGATCGACCCCCAGGCCTTCGTCGCCGTCACCGATGCGGCGGAGGTGATGGGCGAGGGGTTCCCCGCCGCCTGGTCCTGACCCCGGCCCCAGTCCCGGGCCCCCGGCCCCGGCCGGGAGGGAGCTCCCGCGATGCCGTCCCAGGCGGCTCCCGCGACACCGGGTGCCCGGCTCCCCCTGGGTCCCGCCGGCTCCCGGTGGCTCTTCCCGGTGGCTCTCGCCAGCCCCCGCCAGCTCCCGCCGGCTCCCGACGGCTCTCGCTGGCCCTCGCCGGAGGTCGCCGACGGCCGCCTGCGGTCGCCGCCTGCTCTCGTTCAACGGCCCTTGGCGCCTCCTTGCCACCTATCTTCAGAAGATCCCGCCCGTTGCCCCGGTTCACCGGCCCTTCCGGCTTATGGGACCTTGACCGAAGATGACGAAATGATTGCAAAAATGTTAAGCTCTCGGTATGAACGCGCCATGGAACGGGCAGGCCCGGAACCTGCGGGATCGCCGGGGAGCGCCGGCCGTTGCGGACCAGGGGCCGGCGGCACAGTCGTCCCCGTCCCGCAGCGGGATGGGGCGGAGGCCGGCAACGACGGCTCGCCAGGGCACCCGGCGGCGGATCGGGGCCGGGTTGCTCGCCCTCTGCTTGATGCTGCCCTTCGGATACCAGGCCGTGCGCACCGGGGTGGAACCGGCCGCCGGCCCGGCCCCGGCGGCGGTCCGGGGCGACGCCTTCGCCCGGGCCGTGCAGCAGATGCTCTACCGGATGGAACGGCTGGACCCCGCCCGCCTGGCCAGCGATCCCGCCGCCCTGGAACTGGAGCTGGCGACACCGGAGATGCCCTTCGTCAACGTGGTGGCGGCCCACGTCCCGCCGGGCGAGCCGGCGGGCGGCGCAGCCGCGGCGGCGGCCGATGCCCAGCCCCCCTCGCCGGGCCCGGCCGCGGGCGGGGATGGCCCGCCTCCCGGTGAAAAGGTCCCATCGGCCAAGGCCCAGGGGGACGCTGGGGCCGATGGGGTCCGGACCGTCCTGGTGGTCGCCTTCGGCCCCCGCTACCCCGAGACGGTAGGCCACCTGATCGCCACCTGGACCCGCGACCCCGGCGTCCAGGTCCAGGTGGTCGACGAGCGGGAAGCCCGGACGGCGACGGGCTCTATGAGCCCGGCCGCCGCGGGCGGGCCAGCCCTGGCCGCCGCCAGCGCCGTCACGGGCGCCGAGGCGGCGGGGCAGGCCGGGGACCAGGAGGGCGGCACGGCCACGGCGGGCGCCTGGGGCCTGGGCCTGTCGGCCGTCGTCAAGGACGTGTGGTTGCTGCCCGGCGACGGGGTGCCGCGGCTCCTCCTCGTCACCGAGCACACCCCCAGCGGCGGTCCCCGGGAACTGCGCCTCACCCTGCTGGAACGGACCGGCGCCTCCTGGCAGCCCGTCTGGGGGCTGGGCGGCCCGGCGCCGGGCCGGGGCCCGGCCCGGGTTGCGGCCGCGGGGGCCGGTTCGTCCGACGGGGTGAGCGTCCGCCAGGTGCAGGTGGGGGCCGGGGGGCGCCGGCTCGACGTCACCGTCTCCACGCGGGCCGTGGGGACGGCGCCCGCCCTGGTGACGCCCGACGGTCCGGTGGCCGCCCTCTGGGTCCAGCGCTGGTCCTGGGACGGCCAGGCCTACCGGCTGGTGTCCACCCAGCCCGTGGACCAGCCCTTGAGCGTGCTGGACGCCTTCATTACCCTGGTGAGCCGGGGGCTCCTGAACGACGCCCGGCGCCTGGTGGCGGGCGAGGATCCCCAGGTGGTGGCGGCCGGACGGCAGCTGCTGGCCCAGCAGCCCTTGGGCCAGGGCTGGCGGGTCGACGCCGCCGGCGGCAGTTACGAGCGCGGACCCCTGGTGGTCACCCGGGGCGACGCCACCCGCGTCACCGTGACCTTCACGGAGGAACCGGCCCAGGGCGGGACACCCGCCGTGCGCATCGCCGCCATCGCCGCCGGCGGGCGCTAGGCCCAGGACCCCATCCCAAGACCGGCGAGGAGGCCATCCCGTGGACATCGGCTTGATCGGCCTTCCCCAGGTGGGGAAGTCCTTGCTCTTTCGCCTGCTGGCGGGTGAGGGCCGGGGCGGCCCCGGCCAGGCCACCGTCGGCATGGCCAGCATCCCCGATCCCCGCCTCGACCGCCTGGCGGCGCTGTACCAGCCGCGCAAGATCACCCCGGCCACCATGCGGGTGACCGACATCCCCGGCGCCGTGCCCGGCGAGGACCGGGCCCGCTGGAACCGGTTCCTGGAGGCGGTGCGCGGGGCCGACGTGCTGGTGCACGTGGTCCGCGCCTTCACCGGCGACGCCCTGCCCCACGTGCTGGGGACGGTCGATCCCCTGCGGGACGCCCGCCTGATCCGCGACGAGCTGATCCTCAACGACCTGGCGGTGGTGGAGAACGCCCGCCAGCGGCTGGAGGCGACCCCGGCCCGCAAGCGGCGCCCCGACGACCAGGCCCTGCTGGAGCGCCTGCCGCTGCTGCAGGAGACCCTGGAGCAGGAACGGCCCCTGCGGGAACTGGAATGGACGGACGAGGACCTGCGCCTCGTCCGGGGGTTCGGCCTTTTGACCCTCAAGCCCCTGGTCCTGGCGGTCAACGTGGACGAGGCCCAGCTGGGGGCGGGCACCTTCCCCGGGGAAGCCGGCCTGCGGGAGGTGGCCGCGGGGTGGAACGAGCCGCTGATCACCTTCTGCGGCCCCGTCGAAGCCGACATCGCCGAGCTGCCCGCGGCCGAGCGGGAGGCCTTCATGGCCGAGTACGGCATCACCGAGCCCGGCGTCGCCCGGCTGGCCCGGGCGGCCTACGACGCCAGCGGCCTGATCAGCTTCTTCACCGCCGGGGAAGAGGAGGTCCGGGCCTGGCCCATCCGGCGCGGCACCACGGCCCGGCAGGCGGCGGGGAAGATCCACTCCGACATCGAGCGTGGCTTCATCCGGGCGGAGGTGGTGGCCTACGAGGACCTGATCCGCCTGGGATCCATGGCCGCCGTCCGCGAGGCGGGCCTGCTGCGCCTGGAGGGGCGGGACTACGTGGTTCAGGACGGCGACGTGATCCTGTTCCGGTTCAACGTCTAGGAGGCCGGCCTCCGGGCGCGGGCTCCGGGCACCGGCGCCGGGTCGCGGGCGGCCGGGAGGGGATGGGGGGAACCGGATGCGCGGCATCGTCACGTACAATCCCAGGGACCTGGACGCCCTGCGGGAGCGGGGGCTCTTGCCGCCGGCGGCGCCCGGTGACGGCCGGGCCATGCCGGCCGGGCCGGGGCCGGCCGGCCCTGGGGCTTATCAGGTCTTCTACGAGATCAAGAGCGTCCTCGGCCGCACCGAGCCGCCGGTCCCCGGCGCCCACAACATGATCAGCTGCTTCGGCGACAACCGGGCGGTGGAACGGGATCCGGCCCTGGCGGCCGTGGGGCCCGAGGGCCTGCGGGCGGTCCGGGGGACGCCCTACTTCGACTGGGATTGGGTCTGCCCCAGCGAGGCCGGCTACCGCCGCAGCCTGCTGGATCTGGTGGAACGGGCCGCCGCGGCCCCGGTGGCGGGCCTGCGCCTGGACACCGTGAGCTTCCCCAGGGAGGGTTTTTGCCGCTGCCCCCGCTGCCAGGAGGCCCGGGCCGCCTCGGGCCTGGACGAGGCGGAGTGGCGGGCGGCCACCATCGCCGGGTTCGTCCAGGAGGCGGTGCAGCGCGCCCGCCGGCTCACGGACCGGCCGGTGTCCCTGACCCTGTACCCCGACCCCTACGCCGGCCACCAGTTCCTCCGCTTCGGCGTCGACCTGAAGCGGCTGGCGCCGCTGGTGGACTTCTTCGTCGTCCCCATCTACGACCTCCACTACAGCACCACCTACTGGGTGGAGACCCTGGCCTGGGGGTTCCGGGACCTGCTGGGCGAGGCGCCCTTCGTCGTCGAGCTCTATGCGTTGAACGTGGACCGGAAGGCGCTGCTGCGGGCGGCGCGGGTGGCGGACGCCTATGCCGACGGCATCCTGCTGGCCTACGAGCGGGCTCCCGAAGCCCTGGCGATCCTGGACGAGCTCGGCCCGCCGCCGGGCCACAGCCGGCTGGCGGCGCGGGGGACGGCGGGGTCGTGACGGGGCGTTCGGGGCGCGGCTGGACCGCCAGCTCATCAGGGGCCTGACTTGAGCCCTGGCTCGCGAGCCCTGACTCGAACACGAGATGGTTCGGGTGCCCCTCGCCATCGAGGGCAGGGCGGGGCCTCGCGGTCCCCAGCAGGCCATCCCGGGCCGGGGCCGGTACGCCTCCGGGCCCGGTGCGCCGCCGTAAACGGTGGAACCGGCAGGGACCCGCCGCCGGCAACGGGCCGCCCGGCATGGCCGGGAGCGGGGTCCAAGTGCCCGGCAGGCCGGCTTCCGTCGCCTGGCCGGCCGGCTTCCGTCCCGGCTACCGGTCCGGCCCGCCGGGGTGGACGCCGGCCGGCTGGCGACCCGGCCGGGGGGCGGGCCGTCCCTGGGCGGGCGGCGGCACCGCCGGATTCCGGCGGGCCGGACCACCCGTCGCCGCGGGCTGGCGGGCGACCTGGGCGGAAGGGGGCTCGGCCGCCCGGCCGCCCGGCGCCCCCGGTTCATCCGCCTCGCCCGACTCCAGGCGGCGCAAGGCGCGCACCCCCCAGACCAGGGCGATCACCAGCAGGACCGTCACCACGGCATAGGGCAGGCGCGGCTGGAGGCCGAACAGGAAGCCCGCCAGCAGGGGACCGGCCATCCGCCCCATGCTCTCGAAGGAGGCCTGGATGCCCAGGGCGGTGCCCTGGCCCAGCCGGGTGCGCCGCGAGACCAGGGTCGTCAGCGGCGGGCGGATCAGCGCCAGGGCGACGCCCCAGACGGCCACGGCCACGCACGCCTGCCAGACCCGGCCCGCTTCCAGCAGGAGGAGGAAGGCCAGGATCCCCGCCAGGTAGCCGGTGCCGGCCACCCGGGTCTCACCCCAGCGGGCCATCGCCCACCCGACGGCGCTGAACTGCACCACGGCCGACGCGATCCCCATCACCGAGAAGGCCAGCTGATTCGCCGATTCGGGCGCCCCCATCCGTTCCATCAGGTAATACCCCAGCATGGAGAAGACGCTGGAGCCGGCCATGGCCGCCACCAGAACCAGCCAGTAGCAGGGCGACTCCGGGCTGGCCACGGCCAGCCGCAGCGCCTGGAGCAGGGGCGGGCGCCGGCCGCCCGCCGCCGCCCGCGGCGGTGGCGCCGGCAAGACCAGGGTGGCCAGGGCGGCCGTCAGCAGGATGGCGATCCCGCCCGTCAGGGCCAGTCCCGGGAAGCCATAGCCCAGGGAGGTGATGGGGACGCCCAGCAGCGGCCCCAGGACGAACCCCAGGTTGCTGGAGCCGCCCATCATGGCCAGGGCCCCGCCCCGCCGTTCGGGCGGCGTCAGGTCCGCCACCAGGGCCTGGGCGGCGGGGAAGGTGGAGGAGGACAGCATGCCGCCCAGGAAGCGGACCAGGATCAGGGCGGCCACCGAGTGGACGAAGGCCATGGCGGTGAAGGACAGGCCGAACCCGGTCATCCCCAGGATGAGCACGGGCTTGCGGCCGATCCGGTCCGACAACGACCCCCACACGGGCGCGAAGAGGAACTGGGCCAGGGCATAGAGGGACACCATCAGCCCCATCTCGAAGCTGCTGGCGCCCATCTGCCGGGCGAAATAGGGCAGCACCGGCAGGACGATGCCGAAGCCCGCCACCGTCAGGAACATGGTCAGCAGCAGAATGAAAAACCCGTGGCGGGAGAGATTCCCACCAGCGGGTGCAGGGAAAGCCAGGGCCCCCGCGGAAGCCATCCGGTCCGGCATGGGTCGACCTCCAACCCGGTGGCGCAGGCGGCCGAGGGACCACCTGCGAAATATTTCGGTACTCAAAGTATTCTAGCCGGAAACCTTGCCGGTACCAAGGGGGCCCGTTTCGCCGGGGGCCGGTTTGGCCGCCGGCACGGCCGGGCGGCGCCTGAAGGGCTGCGATCGTCCGGCGCATCCGTTCGCTTTGCGGCCTCGCGGGGCTGCCCGCTTCCGTGGCGGTGATCCCGCCGGTGGGCCACCGCCTCAGGCGCTGCCGGCCGGTTCCTCCGGACCGAACCAGCCCTCCAGCCGCTCCCGCTCGAAGGCCAGCTTCCGGTCCAGGTGCTCCCGGGACGGCGTGGCCACCTGCACCTGGGGGGCCGGGCGGGCGAGGAACTCGCCCTCCACCAGGGTCGCCAGCCCGCCGCCCAGCTCCAGGAAACAGTACCCCTGCCCCCGGTAGGGTTCGGGCGCCGGGCCGCCCCTCTCGTCGGCGGCGATGGCCGCAGCTACCACCACCGCCTCCCCT
>DATCLH010000147.1:0-2071 GCA_036564035.1 Thermaerobacter sp. | reverse complement strand
CCGGCAGGGCCGGTTCCAGTGCCGGCCGGTGTGGGTTCGGGTCGAAGGGCCCTCGGCCCTGACCGGCGGGCTGGCACCGGGCCGGGTCATCCGCCTGGAGATCGCCCACGGGGAGGGGGCCTACGTGGGCGACGGGCCCGGGGGCGCCCTCAGCCCCCGGACGGGGGCGCGGGTGATCCTGCGCTACACCGACGCGGAGGGCCGGGCCGTCCCGGGCTCCAACCCCAACGGTTCCGTCGACAACGTGGCGGGGATCTGCAACGCCGGGGGGAACGTGGTCGGCCTGATGCCCCATCCCGAGCGGCGCCCGGCGGAGGGGCCGGGCGGCGGGACCGCCGGCGGCGACGGCTGGGACGGCCTGGACCTGCTGGCCCGGTGGGTCGGCTCTGCGGAACGCTGGTGGTCGAGCCGCCGGCGGGCGGCGGCAGGAGGCGGGGTGGGTGATGGTGCGCGCCAGGCCGGTTGAGGCGCCGGTGGAGGCGGTGAGGAAGGCCGGGGTGGAGGCGGCGGTGGAGCCTGGGCCGGAGGCCCCGGCAGGGCCGGCGGCGAGGCCGAGCCCGTCGGAGGGCGGTGGCCGCCTGGATCCGCCGGCCCCACCGGCGGGAGGCGACGTCGCCGCCGGTCCGGCGCCGGCCCCACCGGCGGGAGGCGAGGCCGCCGCCGGTCCAGCGCCGGCCCCGTGGGACGCCGTGGGCCTGACCGGCGCCGAGTACCGCCGGGCCTGCCGCCTTTTGGGGCGGGAGCCGAACGCGGTGGAATTGGGGCTCATCGGCGTCCTCTGGTCCGAGCACTGCGCCTACAAGCACTCCCGCCCCCTCCTGCGCCGGTTGCCCACCGGCGGCCCGCAGGTGCTGCTGGGGCCCGGCGAGAACGCCGGCGCCGTCGATCTGGGGGACGGGACGGCGGTGGTCTTTCGGGTCGAGTCCCACAATCACCCCTCCTTCGTCGAGCCATTCCAGGGCGCCGCCACGGGCGTCGGCGGGATCCTGCGCGACGTGCTGGCAGCCGGGGCCCGGCCCGTGGCCTTGATGGACTTCCTCTGCTTCGCGGACCCCGCCGGCGAGGCCGGCCGGCGGCTGGTCCGCGGTGTGGTGGCGGGCATCGCCGCCTACGGCAACTGCACCGGGGTGCCGGTGGTGGGCGGGCGGGTGCTGTTCGAGCCGGGATACCGGACGAACCCGCTGGTCAATGTCCTCTGCGTCGGCCTCACCCCCGCCCGCCGGCTGCTGCGGGGTGTGGCGGCCGGGACCGGCGCCCGCCTGGTGCTGATCGGGCCGCCCACGGGCCGCGACGGGGTCCATGGCGCCACCTTCGCCTCGGCCAGCCTGGACGGCGACGCCCTGGCCCGGCGACCGGCGGTCCAGGTGGGCGACCCCCTGGCGGGCAAGGTCCTGATCGAGGCTTGCCAGGAGCTGGTCGCCGCGGGGCTGGTGGCCGCCCTGCAGGACCTGGGCGCGGGCGGGCTGGGCGCGGCGGCGGCCGAACTGGCGGCCCGGGCAAAGGCGGGCGCCCGCCTGGACCTGGACCGGGTCCCCCTCCGGGAGCCGGGCCTGGAGCCCGAGGTCATCCTGCTGGCGGAATCCCAGGAGCGCATGCTGGCGGTGGTCGAACCGGCCCGCCTGGCGGCCGTCCGGCGGGTTGCCCGCCGTTGGGGGCTGCCCGCCCGGGTGGTGGGGCGGCTGGTGGACCACGGCCGCCTGCAGGTCCGGCACCGGGGGCGGACGGTGGCGGATCTGCCCGTGCCGCTGCTGACCCGCCAGGCGCCGGTCTACGAGGTGGAAGGCATCGCCCGGCGGGCCGGCGCCGGCGGCCCCGGCCCGGAGCCCGGCCCCATCCGGCAGGGTGGCACCGGGGACCGGAGCGGTCCTGGCCGGGGAGCCGGGGCCCCGGCCACTGCCGCTGCCTCCACTGCCGCGGCCGCTGCCGCCGCGGCCGCCACTGCTGCTGCTGGGACGGGGCTTCCGGATGTGGACGGGCCGGTAGGGGTGGCCGCCGCCCTGCGCCGGCTGCTGAGCTCGCCCGCCCTGGCCTCCAAGGCCTGGATCTACGGCCAGTTCGACCACCTGGTGGG
>DATCLH010000146.1:0-2408 GCA_036564035.1 Thermaerobacter sp. | reverse complement strand
CTACCTGGTGGCCATGGACGCCCAGGCCGTCGGCACCGCGGCCATGGTGCTGGGCGCCGGCCGCGCCCGCAAGGAGGACGTCATCGATCTGGGCGCCGGCCTGGTGATGGCCAAGCGGCTCGGCGAGCGGGTGGAGGCCGGGGAGCCCCTGGTGGAGCTGCACTTCAACGATCCCGGCCGGCTCGAGGAGGCCCGGCGCTGGCTGGAGCGCGCCTTCACCCTGGCGGACGAACCGGCGCCCCTGCCGCCGCTGATCCACGCCGTGGTGGGGGCCGAGGGCGTGCCAGGGGCCGGCCCGCTTGGGCCGGTGGCCGGCGCTCCGGGGATCCCGCCGGCCACCCTAGCCGGTGCCGGGCCGGCAGGCGGTGGGGGCGTTGGGGCCGGCGCCGCCGGGGCCCGCCAGGCCGTCGCCGGGCTTGCGACCGGCGATTGGGGGCCCCTCATGGAGCTGGCCCGCGCCGCCCGGGAGACCGCCATCGCCCCCTTCTCCCGCTACCGGGTGGGGGCCGCCCTGGAGGCGGAGGACGGCCGGGTCTTCACCGGCGGCAACATCGAGAACGCCAGCTTCGGCCTGACCATGTGCGCCGAGCGGGTCGCCCTGTTCAAGGCCTTGTCGGAGGGGGCGCGCCGGTTCAAGCGCATCGTGGTCACCGCCGACGGGCCGGAGCCGGCCTTCCCCTGCGGGGCCTGCCGGCAGCTTCTGTTCGAATACGCCCCGGGTCTCCAGGTGTGGATCGACGGCCAGCCCGCGCCACAGCCCATCGAGGCCCTGCTGCCCCACGGGTTCCGCCTGGAGCGGTAGAGGGCCGGCGAAGGACGCCGCCGGCGGCCGGCGGGGCGGGTCGCAAGGGAACGGCCCTCGCGCGAACTCCTCTCGTGAGCACGATCCCAAGGTTCGCGGGAGGGGTGTGAAGCCGTGGGGAACGGGTTGCGACGGGGATGGGACCGCTTCGGGCGCCGGGTGGCCGGCCTGGTGCTCGCCCTGACCCTGGTGGTGGCCCTGGTGGCGCCGGCCCGGCCGAGCCACGCCGCCGTCGAGGTGGACCAGGTGCTGGCGCGCTTGCTGGCGACGGCCACGGGGCCGGTGGAGGCCGTGCTGACCTTCGATCACCGGCCGACGGAGGCCGAGGTGGCCGCCATCCAGGCCAGCGGGGTCCAGGTGCACACCTTCCGGGTCCTGCCGATGGTGGCCGTCAAGGGCACAGCGGCCCAGATCAAGGGCCTGCTCGGCTTGCCGGGGCTGATCTCCGCCTACGCCAACCGCCAGTTGGAATACCTGCTCGATGAGAGCGTGCCCCTGATCGGTGCGGACCGGGTGTGGAAGGAACTGGGCTACACCGGCAAGGGCGTCACCATCGCCATCCTGGACAGCGGCATCGACGCCACCCACCCCGACCTGCCGTACGGGGACAAGGTGGTGGAAAACGTCAAGATCGCGCCGGATCTCTTCGGCACCGGCCCGGTGGTCGTGGAGGGCCTGGCCAACACCGACACCTCCAGCGGCCACGGCACCCACGTGGCCTCCACGGCGGCGGGGACCGGCGCCGCCCTGGGCGGCAAGTACACCGGCGTCGCGCCCGGGGCCCGGCTGGTCGGCGTGGGGGCCGGCGAGACCCTGTTCATCCTCAGCGCCCTGGAAGGGTTCGACTGGATCCTGGCCCACCGGAAGGAGTACGGGATCCGCGTGATCTCCAACAGTTGGGGGACGACCGGTGAGTTCTCGCCCGGCGACCCCATCAACGTGGCCAGCAAGGCGGCCCACGACGCCGGCATCGTGGTGGTGTTCGCCGCCGGCAACTCGGGGCCCGATCCCAACACGCTGAATCCCTACGCCGTGGCACCCTGGGTGATCGGCGTGGCCGCGGGCAACAAGGACGGCAAGACGCTGGCGGACTTCTCCTCCCGGGGCATCCCCGGCGATCCCCTCTACCATCCGACCCTGACGGCGCCGGGGGTCGATATCGCCGCCGCCCGGGCCACCACCGGCGTGTACATGAACGCCTTCTTCGCCCTGGACGTGGTGGAACTGGGCACCGATGCCGTCTGGTACGCCGTGGCCAGCGGCACCAGCATGGCCACGCCCCACGTCTCCGGCACCGTGGCCCTCATGCTGGAGGCGAACCCGGCCCTGGGCCCCGATCTGGTCAAGCAGGCCCTGGTGGACACGGCCACCCCCATGCCCGGGTACGAGGAATGGGAGGTCGGCGCGGGCTACCTCAATGCCTATGCCGCCGTTGAAAAGGCCGCGCGCATGTCGGCCAAGGTGGGCCTTTGACAGGGTGCGCGCCCCCGTGCTAGCATGGCCGTGAGAAAACCCAGTGAATCAGTGGGAATTGGCACGCCCGGCCGGTTCTTCCGGCCGGGCGCGCCCTGTGAGGGTTCGGCCATGCAATTGTCGACACGGGGCC
>DATCLH010000145.1:0-5486 GCA_036564035.1 Thermaerobacter sp. | reverse complement strand
CCCGGCCGGGGGCTGGGGGCAGGCCTGCCCGGCCTCCTGGAAGCGGCCGGTGAGGCCATGGGACTGACCCCGGGCCAGGTCCTGGACCGGCTGCTGCAGGGCCAGACCCTGGCGGCCATCGCCCAGGAGCGGGGCGTCTCCCGGGAGGCCCTGGTGGACGCCCTGGTCGCCCCC
Organism: Thermaerobacter sp.; assembly: GCA_036564035.1. Taxonomy (GTDB): domain Bacteria; phylum Bacillota; class Sulfobacillia; order Thermaerobacterales; family Thermaerobacteraceae; genus Thermaerobacter. The sequence goes on along the minus strand of DATCLH010000145.1, from coordinate 5,312 downwards.
ATCAAGGCGCGCCTGGACGCTGCTGTCGCCGCCGGGCGGCTGACGGAGGAACAGGCCCGCCAGAGACTGGAGCGCCTCGAAGAATGGGCGGACCGGTGGCTCGACCGCTCCCTCCGGCCGGCCCCCGGCACCACCGGTGACCCTGGTGAGGCCGCTTCGTCCCCGTCGCCGTCCATGTAGAACCATGCCCCGCCGGCCACCGCGCCGGTCTTGACCGGGCTTACCATGGCAACCGCTGAACATCCGTGCCGCGTCGCGTCGCCTCGACGGCGGCGGCGTCCTGCACCACCCCGGCGCCGCCGTCTTGACCTTGGCCGCGCCCTGACGTGCCATCGCCGGCTTCGGGGCTCGCCGCCTCCGGCGGGGCGCGTGCTCGACACCGGCATCGCCTGCCCGTTGGCAGGCGCCTTGACCGGCACCGGGACGGGTCATCTTGACCGCGGGTCCAGGCTCGGCTAGAATAGCGAACGTCTGTTTGGATTTACCAGCTCGGTGCCGGGAGGCCGTCCGCCGGTCATGACCCGCCCTCCTGTGGATGCCCGGGGTGGTATCGCCCGGGATGCCCGCTCTGCAGCGAACGCCTTATTGCTGGCCGCGGCGGTCGAGGGGACAGCCGGCGTGGCCGTTTACGCCTACGCGCCGGTCTTCATGCGGCAGGGACTGGGGGAGCCGCGCCTGGCGGTGGTCACCTTTGCCCTGGCCCTGGCCTCCCTGGCCACCTTCGTCATGGCGGGCCGGTGGGGGCGGTGGGGGGACTTGACGGGGCGCCCGGGCCGGCTGGTGGCGGCCGGATTGGCAGGCGGCGCCGCGGCCCTCGCCCTGCTGCCGCTGGTGCCCTCGTCCGCCGCCTTTGCCGGCCTGATGGTGGCCACCACCGCCTTCCTGGCCGCGGTGATGCCCCTGTCCGTCGCCTGGCTGACCGTGCGCCATCCCGACCGGCCCGGCGAGGCGGCGGCCCGGCTCTACCGGGCGCGGTCGGTGGGCTGGGCCGCCGGCAGCTTCGGCAGCGGCTGGCTGGCGGATGCGGCGGGCATGGCGGGGATCCGGCTTTCCTTCTTCTTGTGCGCTGCCTTGGCCTTGCTGGCGGCAGCGGTGGTGGCCCGGACGGTGGCGGCCGCCGGCACCCGCACCCCGAAGGCAAGGGGGGCGCTGGCGGCGCCCCCCTTGCCGGCCGGCTCTACGCCCGCGGCCGGGGACGCTGCCGGCCCGGCGCCCGAGGCGGCCGGCGCGGCCGGTTCGTCCGGCCGGGTCCCTAACGGTGGGGCGCCCCAGGCGGCTCCGGCGGCGGTGGGGGCGCCATCCCCTGCCGTCCCCCTGCCGGCGCCCGCCCACCCCGGGGGGCTGGAGGGCCGGCCCATCTGGCGCTATCCGGCGGTGGTGGCCATCGCCGCCGCCGTGCTCTTCACCGCCTCCGGGAACGAGGCCTTCTTCGCCGTCTTCGGTCCCTACCTCACCGAATACCTGGACGGCAGCACCGGGCAGGTCGGCTGGGCCCTGGGGGTGGCCAGCACCCTGGGCATCCTCATCATGGCGCCGGTGGGTCGGCTGGCCGACCGGTGGGGGCCGCGGCGGGTCTTCACCCTGGGGATCGCCGGTTACGTGGCGATGTACGGCCTGATCACGGCCTTCCGCACGCCCCTGGCCACCGTGGCGGCCTTTGCCCTGCCCCTCTACCCCTTGACGGCCACCGGCGCCACCGGCGTGATCAGCCGGACCATCCCGCCCGCCCGCCGCGGGGAGGGGGTCGGCATCTACGAAGGCAGCGCGGCCCTGGCGGCCTCCCTGGGCAGCGTGGCCGGCGGGCTGGTGGCGGACCTGGCAGGACTCGGGGCGGTCCCCGCGGTGTCCCTGGGCCTGGCCGCCACGGGAGCGCTGGTGGCATGGCGGTGGGTGCTCCGCAACGGCTCGGCGGACCCTACGTCTCCGGATCCTCCCGCCGCAGGATGCTGAGCAGCTCGCCGGCCCGTTCCTGGGGCAGGGCCGAGCGCAGCCGCTGGCCGTCCCAGAACCCGCAGCCCACGGCGTGGCCCTGATACCGCAGGACGACCCAGCCCCGCCGGGCCAGGGGCGCGCCCGGCGGCGCGGCGATCTGCCGGCCCTCTAGCAGGGCCCGCAGCCCCGCCCGGTCCAGGTCGACCACGTTGCGGGTGGCGCCCGACGCCCAGTGCATCAGGCCAAAGCTGGTGGGCTTCCACGTCGCCCCGTGGCCCCGGACGAGCCGGATCCCTGCCGACCACACCGCCGCCCAGCCGGGGATCCGGTTCAGGGCGGCCAGCCAGATCCCCTGGTCCTCGTTGCCGAAGGCGTGGACACCGTCCAGGACCCCCTCGTCCAGGCCGAAGGCTTCACGGAGCCACGCCGCCACCCGCCGGCGCAAGGCGGCATCGGCCTCCACCCAACGGGCCTCCGGGCGGGCGGTGGACCCGTCCGTCTCGGACGGTGCCGGTGACCGCGTCCCGGCCCCAGCAGGAGCCCGCCGCCCTGGACCGGTGCCGGCCCCATCACCGCCGGCGCCCTCCCAGGGAACGGGGCCCTGCTTGCGCAGGCGGGCCACGAACATCCCGCCCGAATCCAGGTGGTGCGGGTAGATCCGGCGGCACGCCTCCACCTCCGGCCGGAACCGCCGCCCCTCCCAGGCCGTCACGCCGGCCACGCCGGGCAGGGCCTCGGGCAAGGGCTCCACGGTCACGGCACCCTCGGCCTCCTGGAGGACGAGATCGACTACCCCTTCGTTCTCCTCGGGGGCAAAGGTGCAGGTGGAGTAGACCACCACCCCGCCGGCCCGGACCAGCGCCAGGCCTCGTCGCAGCAGGGCGGCCTGGACGGCCGGCAGGCGGCGCCGCTGGTGCCGCCCGGCGCCCTGCCGGGCCTTGGCGCTGCGCCGGGCGTTGCCCTCGGCCGAGCAGGGGGCGTCCACCAGGACCCGGTCGAAGGCGACGCCGCCGGGAAACTCCCGCCCGTCGGCCCGGGTGACGACCGCCGACGTCACCCCCAGGCGCTGCAGGTTGTGGGAAAGGGCGGCGAGCCGCCGCGGGTCGGGATCGTTGGCCACCACCATCCCCCGGTCGCCCATGCGCTCGGCCATCTGGGTCGACTTGCCCCCCGGCGCGGCGCTCAGGTCGAGCACCGTCTCGCCGGGCTGGGGATCCAGGGCCAGCACCGGGACGGCAGCCGCGGCCTCCTGCAGGTAGAACCGGCCGAGCCAGTGGTCCAGGGTCAGGGCGGGGGAGAAGGGCTCGGCCGTCACCCGCCACAGGTCGGGGTACCACTCGTACGGCTCAAGGCGGAAGCCACGTTCTTCCAGCCGGGCGCGCAGGGCCTCTGGGTCCGCTTTGAGCCGGTTGACCCGCAGGGTGGTGGGCTGCGGGCGGGCCAGGCTGGCCTGGAAGGCGTCCCAGTCGTCGACGATGGCGCGGTACCGTTCGAAGACGGCGGCGGGCATGGGCGCGTCCTCCTTTGCCTCCCTTTAACGTTACCGGATCCGCGGCCCTTCCTGGCTTACTGGATCGACGGCCGGGCGGGGGGCGGCGGGCCCCCGGGCCGGTTCCCGCTCCCCCCGCCGGTCCCGGCGGCGACGACGGCGTGGCGCCGGTCACCCGTTCGCCATTGCCGCCACCGCCCAAATGTGCTGAAATGGAACCTGCAACAACGCCCAAGCGGCGCAGGCAATCTTGCTTCCCGCCGCCGGCCCAGGGTTCTCCCCTGGCACCGGCCGGGACCGCCGGGGACCCCAGGGACCGTCCGGGTCTGGCGGGAGCATGGTTGGGGCGCCGCAACCGGCAACAGGCCGTCAAGGGGACGCGCAGCGCAAGGCACCCTCGCCCCGCAGCCCGCCCCACCCCACCCGCAGGCCGGCCAGGGGCCGGCCGCGGGCCGGTTCGTCCGGATCGGGAGTGGGAGGGGCCGCGGCGGGAGCGGTGCCTGCGCGGCCGCGATGCCAGGCCGTGATGCGCGACGCCCGGCCGTACTGGGGGTCAGAACCCGCCATGGACGCACGCTTCCGGGACGACTACGAGCCCGCGCCCCACGCCAGCCGCAAGGTGGCGCCGGTGGTCCACCGCAACCTGCCCGCCGCCCAGCTGGTGGAACTGGCCCTGGCCCGGGGCGAGGGGCAGCTCAGCGACACCGGGGCGCTGGTGGTCACCACCGGCGAGTACACCGGCCGCTCGCCGAAGGACAAGTTCATCGTCGACGAGCCGGCGGTGCACCCGCACATCGCCTGGGGCGCCGTCAACCAGCCCTTCCCGCGGGACAGGTTCGACCGGCTCTACGAGCGGGTCCAGCAGTACCTGCGCCAGCGCAACCACTTCATCTTCGACGGCTTCGCCGGCGCCGACCCGGCCTACCGGCTGCGGGTCCGGGTGGTCACGGAGTACGCCTGGCACAGCCTCTTCGCCCGGCAGCTGTTCCTCCGCCCCGAGCCCGAGGAGCTGCGCGGTTTCGAGCCCGACTTCACCGTGCTCTACGCGCCCACCTTCCACGCCGACCCGCGCACCGACGGGACGCGCTCGGAGACCTTCATCCTGGTCAGCTTCGAGCGCCGGGTCGTCCTGATCGGGGGCACCGAGTACGCCGGCGAGATCAAGAAGTCGATCTTCAGCGTGCTCAACTACCTGCTGCCCGAGCGGGGCGTGCTGCCCATGCACTGCTCGGCCAACGTGGGGCCAGAGGGCGACGTGGCCCTGTTCTTCGGCCTGTCGGGGACGGGCAAGACCACGCTGTCGGCCGACCCGGAGCGGCGTCTCATCGGCGATGACGAGCACGGCTGGTCGGAGCGGGGGATCTTCAACTTCGAGGGCGGCTGCTACGCCAAGTGCATCAACCTCTCCCGCGAGTACGAGCCCCAGATCTGGAACGCCATCCGCTTCGGCGCCGTGCTGGAGAACGTGATCCTCGACCCGCAGACCCGGCAGCCCCTCTATGACCGGGCCGATCTGACCGAGAACACCCGGGCCGCCTATCCCGTGGAGTTCATCGACGGGGCGGTGATCCCCGGCGTGGCGGGCCACGCACAGACCGTGTTCTTCCTGAGCGCCGACGCCTTCGGCGTGCTGCCGCCCATCGCCCGGCTGACCCCGGAGCAGGCCATGTACTACTTCCTGTCGGGGTACACCAGCAAGCTGGCGGGCACCGAACGGGGCGTGACCTCGCCCGAGGCGACCTTCTCGACCTGCTTCGGCGAGCCGTTCCTGCCGCGGCGGCCGGTGGAGTACGCCCGGATGCTGGGCGAGAGGCTGCGGCGGCACGGGACCCGGGTGTACCTGGTCAACACGGGCTGGACCGGGGGCCCCTACGGCGTCGGCAGCCGGATG
>DATCLH010000144.1:0-3702 GCA_036564035.1 Thermaerobacter sp. | reverse complement strand
GTCGAGTACGAGGTCCTCTTCACCAGCACGGCCCGGCTCATCGCCAACGAGGCGAGCCTGCGCCTGCGGGAGGAGGCCATCCTGCCCCTGGCCGAGCGGCTGGAGGCGGCCTCCCGCCGGTCGCGACCGCCCGCCGGCCCGGTGGCGGCCACCGCCGCCCCTTCCCCCACCCCCGCCGAGGGGAGGCGATCGCCGTGCGCCGGTTGACCGCCGAGCAGCTGCTGGCCGAGCTGGACCGGCGCCGCCCCTTCTCGCCCGAGGTCCGGGCGGCCGCCGAGGCCATCGTCGAGGATGTGCGGCGCCGCGGCGACGAGGCGCTCCTTGAGTACACCCGCCGCTGGGATGCCCCGGACCTGACCCGGGACGAACTGGCCCTGCCGCCGGAGGCTCCGGCCGCGGCCCTCGCCGGCCTGCCCGGCCCGCTGCGGCAGGCCCTGGAGCAGGCGGCGGCCCGGATCGCCGCCTACCACCGCCGGTTCGTCCCGGCCAGCACGACCTGGACCGACGAGGCGGGCAACCGCCTGGGCCGCCTGGTGCATCCCCTGGACCGGGTCGGCCTCTACGTGCCGGGCGGGCGGGCGGCCTACCCCTCCACGGTCCTGATGGCGGCGATCCCGGCCCGGCTGGCGGGCGTCCGGGAGATCGTGCTGGTGACCCCGCCCCGGCCCGACGGGTCGGTGCCGCCGGTGGTGCTGGCGGCTGCGGCGCTGGCCGGGGTCGACCGGGTGATCCGGGTGGGCGGCGCCCAGGCCATCGCCGCTTTGGCCTACGGGACCGAGACGGTGCCGGCCGTCGACAAGATCGCCGGGCCCGGCAACGCCTACGTGACGGCCGCCAAGGCGGCGGTGGCCCACCGGGTGGGGATCGACGCCCTGGCCGGCCCCAGCGAGATCGTCGTCGTGGCCGACGGCAGCGCCGACCCCGGCTGGGTGGCCGCCGACCTCCTCGCCCAGGCCGAGCACGATCCCCTGGCCGTGACCGGTTGCCTGAGTCCAGACCCCGGGTTGCTGGAGGCGGTGGCCGCCGAGCTGGACCGGCAGCTGGCCGCGGCACCCCGGGCGGCCGTGGCCGGCGCCGCCCTGGAGCGGGGCTTCCTGGTCGCCACGGCGGACCTGGAGGAGGCCGTCGAGCTGGCGGGGCGGCTGGCTCCCGAGCACCTGAGCCTGCAGGTGCGGGATCCCGAAGGGTGGCTGGGCCGGGTGCGGGCGGCGGGGGCCGTGTTCTTGGGCGGCTGGGCCCCGGTGGCCGCCGGCGACTACGCCGCCGGGACGAACCACATCCTGCCCACGGGCGGGGCCGCCCGGTTCCAGGGGGCCCTCGGTCCGGAGGCCTTCGTGCGGGTGATCCCCTTCTTCGCCGGGCGGCAGGAGGGGGTCGGCGCCTGGGCCCCGGCCGCCCGCACCCTGGCCGAGGCCGAGGGGCTGCCGGCCCACGCCGCCAGCATCCGCTTGCGGGAGGAACGGGCCGCGGCCGGGGCGGCGCCGGGTGGCGGGCGGTCGGCTGAGGCCCGGGTGACACCGGGCAGCGGGCCGGCGGGTGAGGCCGGGACGACGCCGAGCGGCGGACCGGTGCATGAGGCCGGGGCGACGCCGAGCGGCGGACCGGTGCATGAGGCCGGGGCGGGCCGCGGCGTGGGGACCGCAGGTGGCCGGCCGGAAGGTGCGGAGCCGGACGCCACCGGTCCCGGCCCGGCGGGGGCCGGTGCCGGGTCCGGCACGGCCCCCGCCGCGGGGTACACCGTGGCCGACAACCCGGCGCCCATCAAGCTGGACGCCAACGAGGCCGAACCCTGGCCCGACGACCTTCGGCAGCGCCTGGCGGCCGCGCTGGCCGAGGCCCTGGCCGGCGGCGCCCCCCACCGCTACCCCGCCCGGGCCTTGCGGCAAGCGGTCATCGCCCGCATCGCCGCGTACGCCGGGGTGCCGGAGCCGGCGGTGGTGCTGGGCAACGGCTCGGACGAGCTGATCCAGGCCGTGCTGGGGACCCTGGGGCGGCGCTGCATGGCGGCCGTCGCCCCCTCCCCCACCTTCGGCTACTACGCCGCGGCGGCGGAGGCGGCGGGTGTGCCGTACCGGCCGGTGCCGGTTCCTCCCGAGCGCGCCGTCGAACTGGAGGACCTGGAACCGGTCTTGGATGCCTTGCCAGGCGAAAAACTGGTCTTCCTGTGCCGGCCCAACAACCCCACGGGCCTCAGCTGCTCGCTGGACGTGGTGACCGGCCTGCTCAAGCGGCCGGACGTGTGGCTGGTGGTCGATGAGGCCTACGCCGAGTTCGCCGGCGAGAGCGTCCTCGACGGGAACCGGGTGGCGGGGACCGGGCCGTGGGGGGAGGACCCGGCCGCCGCCCGCCTGATCGTCCTGCGGACCCTCTCCAAGGCCTTCGGCCTGGCCGGGGCCCGGGTGGGCTACGGGGTGGCCGCCCCCGCCGTGGCGGAGGAACTCCGCCGGTGGCTGCAGCCCTACAACCTGGACACCTTCGCCCTGGTGGCGGCCCGGGTCGCCCTGGACCACGCGGCGGTGTTCCGCCAGCGGGCGGAAGCCACCCGGCGCCGCCGCGAGCAACTGCTGGAGCAGCTGCGCCGCCTGCCGGGCCTGGTCCCCCTGCCGTCCCGGGGGAACTTCATCCTGGTGCGGGTCGAACCGGCGGGGGCCCGGGCCGGGGCGGCCGCCGCCCTGCAGGCGGCCCTGGCCAGCCGGGGGATCGCGGTGCGGTCCTTCCCCTGGGAACCGGCCCTGTCGGGGTATCTGCGCATCACCGTGGGCACCGAGGCGGAAAACGAGGCGCTGGTGGCCGCCCTGGCCGCGTTCCTCCAGCAGGGGGGCCGTTCAGGGACCCTGGCGGGCGACTTGGCCCCGGTCCCGCCGGTGCCGGGAGGGATGGCCGATGGCCACTGAAGGCGGCAGCAGCGCCGGGCGCCGCGCCGAGGTGCGGCGGGAGACCCGGGAGACGGCGATCCACTGCCGGGTGGATCTGGAGGGGGTTGACCCGCGCCCGGGGCAGCGGATCGACACCGGCCTCCCCTTCTTCGACCACCTGCTGGCCGCCTGGTCCGTCCACGGCGGCGTCGGCCTGGACCTGGTGGCCCGGGGCGACCTGGAGGTCGACGGCCACCACACGGTGGAAGACACCGGGATCTGCCTGGGCCGGGCCCTGCGCCAGGCCGCCGGCGACTACGGCACCGTGGCCCGGTTCGGCGCCGCCCATGTCCCCATGGACGAAGCCCTGGCCCGGGTGGTGGTCGACGCCAGCGGCCGGCCGTACCTGGTGTGGGCCGTGGAGGTGCCGGCCCGGTCCTTCGGCGCCTTCCACACCGAGCTGGCCGAGGAGTTCTGGCGGGCGGTGGCGACGGAGGCCCGGCTGACCCTCCACGTCGACCTCTTGCGCGGGCGGAACGCCCACCACGGGTTGGAGGCGATCTGGAAGGCGGCGGGCCGGGCCCTGGCCCAGGCCCTGGCCCGCCGGCCGGGAGGCCCCCTGTCCACCAAGGGCGTGCTGGAGTGAACGGGGGCGGCGGGAGGAGGCGGCCGCCTGCCGTGGAGCCGGGGTGGCCGGAGGAGGCGAGGCCATGACGCGGCCCTACGTGGCCATGGTGGATTACGGCACGGGCAACGTCCACAGCCTGGGCAAGGCCCTGGAGCGGGTGGGCTGCCGCACCCGCCTGACCGCCGACCCCGCCGAGCTGGCCGGGGCGGCCGGGATCGT
>DATCLH010000143.1:0-3771 GCA_036564035.1 Thermaerobacter sp. | reverse complement strand
CGTCCGGTCTGGCAGCGCCGCCAGGCGCCACCGGTGGCCCCGACCCCGCAAGGCCGGCTGTTCGGGCAGCGCCTGAGCCGGAGCGACGTGGAGGATGTCGCCCAGTGGCTGCGGGTGCGGATCCCGGCGCTCTACGGGCCGCATGCGAACCGCGAGTGGGTGAGGGCGCTGCGGCAGCTGGCCGGCCTGTCTGTGGCGTAACCGGAACATGGGTCGGGGGGATCCACCTACCGAAGCTTGATGCAGTCCGCCGGTCACCGTCCCGTTGACACCGCTTGAGCCCGCCGCGTATACTTTCACCAGGTCTTGACGCAGCTGCCACAACGGCGTGGCGGCAACGAAACGGGCAACGGCGCCCCTGCAGGTTCGTCCTGCAGGGGCTTCGTCTTTTGAGGAGGTGAGGGGACGTGTATACCATGGCCGTAGCGGAGCGGCTGACGGGACTGACCCAGCGGCAGATCCGGTACTACGAGGCCCGGGGCCTGATCCGCCTTGCGCGCAGTCCCTCCGGGCAACGCCTGCTGACGGCCAGGGACATCCGGCAGCTGCGTCGCATCCGGTGGCTCTTGCAGCAGGGGCACAACGTCCACACCATGCGGGTCCTGCTGGCCGCCGAGGGCGCAGGGCCGTGGCCGCAGCAGGGCGCCCCGGAAGGCGCGGTGCAAGGCAAGCCGCAGGGGGCGGTGCAGGGTACGGCGGCGGGCGCGGCGCCGGGCACGGCCCACGATCCCGCGCCCCGCAGCCCCGCCGGCAAAAGGGGGCGCGGCGGGTCAGCGCCGCCGGCCGTCGCCGGGCGCTGACCCCGTGCACCGGTGCCAGGTCTGGACCCATCACCGAGAGGAGGAACCGGCGTGAAGAACATGTCCCCCGACGACATCAAGGCCGCCATCCGTGAGATGAACATCGGCACCATCAGCCTGCAGTTCACCGACATCCTGGGCGCCGTCAAGCACGTGGAGATCCCCGCCAGCCAGATCGACAAGGCGCTGGCCGGCGAGCTGATGTTCGACGGCTCGTCCATCGAGGGGTTCGTCCGGATCGAGGAGTCGGACATGTACCTGCGGCCGGACCCGGCCACCTTCGTCATCCTGCCCTGGAAGACCCGCGAGGGCCGGCGCACCGCGCGCCTGATCTGCGACGTCTACAACCCCGACGGCACGCCCTTCGAGGGCGACCCGCGGTACGTGCTCAAGCGGGTGGTGGCCGAGGCGGCGGAGATGGGGTACGTGATGAACGTCGGCCCCGAGCCGGAGTTCTTCCTGTTCGACCGGGCGGCGGCGGAGCAGGCCCGGCCCGCGACCCTGGACCACGCCGGCTACTTCGACCTGGCGCCGGTGGACAAGGGCGAGGAGGTCCGGGCGGAGATCGTCCTCACCCTGCAGGAGATGGGCTTCGAGATCGAGGCCGCCCACCACGAGGTGGCGCCGTCCCAGCACGAGATCGACTTCAAGTACGCCGACGCCGTGACCACCGCGGACAACATCGCCACCTTCCGCAGCGTGGTGCGTACCATCGCCCTGCAGCACGGCCTGCACGCCACCTTCATGCCCAAGCCCCTCTACGGCGAGAACGGCTCGGGCATGCACCTGCACCAGTCCCTCTTCCGCGGCGACCAGAACGCCTTCTACGACCCCAATACCCCGGACCGGCTGAGCGAAGTCTGCAAGCAGTACATCGCCGGCATCATGGAGCACGCGCGGGCCATCACCGCGGTGACGAACCCGCTGGTCAACTCCTACAAGCGGCTGGTGCCGGGGTATGAGGCGCCGGTGTACGTGGCCTGGTCGTACCGCAACCGCAGTCCCATGATCCGCATCCCGGCCAAGCGCGGGCTCAGCACCCGCATCGAGCTGCGCTCCCCCGATCCCTCCTGCAACCCCTACCTGGCCCTGGCCGTGATCCTCAAGGCGGGCCTGGACGGCATCAAGCGGCGCCTGACCCCGCCCGATCCCGTGGAGGGCAACATCTACCACATGCCCCAGGCCGAGCGGGACGAACTGGGCATCGCCAGCCTGCCCGGGTCGCTGGCCGAAGCCATCCAGGCCCTGGAGCAGGATCCGCTGATCCTGGAGGCGCTGGGCAGCCACGTGGCCTCCCGCTACCTGGAGGCGAAGAAGATCGAATGGGACGTCTACCGCACCCAGATCTCGCCGTGGGAGCTCCAGGAGTATCTGGCGAAGTATTGACCGGTTGACGGGTTCTTGATACCAGCGGCTTCCTCCGCCGGCCACGCCGGGGAGGAGGGCCCTGTCGCCAGCGCCGGCCGGGACCGTGCCCCTGCAGCACGGTCCCGGCCGCATTGGTTCCAGGCCCACCCACGGGAGCGCCTGTGCGCCCGGCCGCACCGGAGCGGACCGGCGCCGGGCGGTGGTCCCTTGGCTGGTGGACGGGGACGTTGCTGGGGTTCCCGCGGTTCCCGGTTCCCTGGATGGGCGGAGGGCGGCGGGCGGGGCCCGGCAGGCCGGGGGGCATCCTCAACGGCCGGCCGGCGCCGTATGATAGCGGGGAGGCGCGGCGTCCCGGCGGAGCGGGACCCCGCGCCGCCGGGACGGAGGCGACGCGGGCGAGAGAGACGCGGGCCCCCGCCCTGGTCGCACCGGGGCGGGCATGGCGCTCCGGCAGGGCGGCCGGTCCCTTTCGGGGGCGAGGTCCCCGGCCGGGGCGCTGGTGGAGCCGGCAGAAGGCGGGAGGCAAGGGATGAACAAGCCGGAAGTCATCGTCTTCGGCTTCGACCCCGCAGGCCCCGGGGGCCGCTTGCCCGGGGCCCTCCTGGATACGGGGTGGCCCATCCTGGTGCAGGTGGGGTGGCCGTCGGAACAGTGGCTTGCCCGCCGGCAAGCCGACCTGTTCGTCATGCGTCCCGCGGGCATCGAGCGCGCCGCCGAGCGCACCCGGACCCTGGGCCGGGTGACGGGCAGGCCCGTGCTGTGGATGGTGGATCCTGGGGATCCGGAGCCCGAGGGATTGTGGCAGCATCTGGCTTCCGAGGATTGGCCGGTCTGGGCGTTGCTCCCCGCCGACGCTCCCAAGTGGCAGCTGGTGGCCGTCTGCCGGGCGCTGATGGCCGGCGCCGGGCGACTGCAGCAGGCCCGGCAGATGGTGGACGAAGCGATGCGGAAGCTGGAGGACCGGAAGATCATCGAACGGGCCAAGGGCATCCTCATGGACCGGTTCGACCTGGCGGAATCCGAGGCGTACAAGCGGCTGCGCGACACCGCCATGCGCCAGCGCAAGCCCTTGCGCGAGATCGCCCAGAGCATCATCGAGTTCACCGCCCTGGACGAGACCGGGTCCCGCCGCTCCGGACGCGGGCGGCGGTAGGGAGAACGCACCGACCCGCAAGGCCGGTGGCCTTGCGGGCCGGTGCGGGGCCGTGGGGAATGTCCCCTGGATTCAGTCGCCGCCGCCACGGGCGGACGCCGGAGCCGGTGCCATCACGGGTGTGCTCGGCAGGGGCGCCACCTCTTGCGCCGTCGCGGCGGCGGCGACAAACTCGGGATACGCCACGGTGTCGTGCTCGCCCAGGTCGAGGCCGTGCTCTTCTTCCTGGGGCGTCACCCGCAGGCCCATGGTGGCCTTGATCAGGGCGAACGTGACGTAGGAGGCGGCGAAGGTCCACACGGCCACCGCGACCACCCCGATGAACTGGGCGACCAGCAGCTGGCTGCCGCCACCGAAGAGCAGGCCCTGTTCCTCATGGAAGAGGCCGACCGCCAGGGTGCCCCAGACGCCGGCGGCACCATGGACGGGGATGGCGCCGACCGCATCGTC
>DATCLH010000142.1:0-2752 GCA_036564035.1 Thermaerobacter sp. | reverse complement strand
GTCGCCCTGGTGCCCGGCGACGCCTATCCGCTGGACGACGTGGCCTGGGCGGTGCCCGCCGCCCGCCCGGGCGTGCGCATCGGGCTGCTGGCCGCAGGTCAGGCGGGGCTCATCGAGCGGGCCCTGGCCCTGCGACCCGGCGCCACGGTGGTGCGCCTGCTGGAGGAAGGCGCCCCCGGCAGCCGGCCCGATCTGGCCTCCCTCGACTTGCTGGTGGTGGCCGGGCATCCCTTGCCCGCGGGCCTTCCCGAAACCCTGCCGGTGATCTGGATCGACCCGCCCGGCCCAACGGCGCCCGAGCTCGCCGGCCAGGCCCGTCCAGCGGCCGGCGCCAGCGGTTCGCCCACCGGCTCGACGGAAAGCGGCGGCCCGCCGCCGGAAGACGCCGGCCCGCCGCCGGGGGAGCCGGCGGGGCCAGAAGCGCCCGGGGCACCGGGGGGACGAGGAGCGGCCGGGGCGCCGGGGGCGCCAGGAGCGCCCGGCGGGCCGGGGGAGCGGGGAGCGCCCGGGGCGCCAGGGTCGCCAGGAGTGCCCGGCGGGCCGGGAGCGCGGGGAGCACCCACAGCACCGGGGGCGCCAGGAGCACCCAGCGGGCTGGGATCGCAGCCGGGGACTCCGCAGGTCTCGCCGGGTTCCTCCCGCCCCTTCCGGCCCCAGTCCCTGGCCGTGCCGCCGGGAGGTCGCGCCGCCCGGCTCCTGGCCCTGGTGCCCCTGGAGGGCGTCACCCTCCTGTCCGCCCGTCCCCTGGTACCAGGTCCGGGAGAGGAACCCCTGCTTCTCGGAGACGGCCGGCCCATCGCCACCTACCGGCCCCCTGCACCGGGGCAGGGGGGCCGGGTCGTGTTGGGGTTCGACCCCTATCAGGGAACCCTGCTGTTGCGGCCGGCGTGGCCCTTGCTGGTCCAGGCGCTGGTGGACGACCTGGCCCCCGGCGGCCTGGGTGCCCCGACCGGCGCCGTAGCCGGCCACCCCCTTCCCCTGGCGCCCTCCCCCTGGGTGACGGCGGTCACGGTGCGCACGCCGTCGGGCCGGGTCCTCCCCGCGGGTGCGGTGGCGGACGAACCCGGCCTCTACCGCATCACGGCCCGGGCCGTGGAACGAGGCAACGCCGCAGCCCAGGGTGGGCCGGGCGCCGCGGCGGGGTCCGGGTCCGGTTCCGCATCACCGCCTGGTTCCGGGTTCCCCGCGGAGGAACCGGCGGCCGGGCCGGATGGGGCCGGCTCGCAAGGCGGCCCCGGGACCCTGCAGGCGGCCGTGTGGGTGCGCCCCGACCCCCTGGAGTCGGCGGCGGTGGCCCAGTCCTCGCTGGCGGAGGCGGCCCGGACCGGGACCAGCGACGCGGCTGCCGGAACCCCTGGAGGGGTCCAGCCCGGTGCCGATACCGGCCTGGGGGCCGGGTCCCAGCCCGGAATCCCGGCCGCCGCTGGCGATCCCCCGGGGTCCGCGCCGGCCCCGCCGGGGTCCTCCTCCCCGGTCCCCGCGCCCGCCGGGACCACCGAAGCCTGGCGGTGGGCGGCCTGGGCGGTCCTGGCCGCCCTGGCGGCCGGAACGTGGGTGGTGCGCCATGAGCTTTGATCGCCCCTGGGTCCTGCTGCTGCTGGTGATTCCCCTTCTGGTCGCCGGGTCCGTCAGGGGGGTCACTGGGAAACCGGGGGCCTACGCCGCACGGCTTCCTTCCCGCCGGCCCGCCCGGTGGTTGCGGGCCTTGACCATGGCCTGCGTGATCGTGGCCCTGGCCGAGCCCACCCTGCCCCTGGGTGCCCGCGGCCTGGCGGTGGCCGTGGTCGTCGACCGCTCGGCCAGCATGGAACCGGCCCTGGGGCCGGTGACGGCGGCCGTCGCCGCGTTCCTCCAGGATCCCCCCCAGCGGGCGGCCGGCGGAGGACCGGTGCAGGTCGCCCTGATCTCGGCCGGCGGGGCGGCGGAGGTCGAGCGCTCCCCGGCGCCCCTTCCTCAACCGCCCTTCCCCGCGTGGACCACCCCCGCCCACCGGGAGGCCACCGACCTGGCGGCCGCGCTGCGGGTGGCCGCCGCCCTGTTGCCCTCCGACCACCGGCGGCGGGTGGTGGTGATCAGCGACGGCCGGGCCACCCAGGGCGACGTGGTGACCGAGGCCCGCGCCCTGGCCGCCGCCGGCATCACCGTCGACACGGTGCATGTCGAGCCGCACCCCGGTGCGGACGTGGCCGTCATCGGGGTCCGCCCACCGGCCACCGCCCAACCGGGCCGGCCCGTGGCCGTCGAGATCACCGTGCGCGCCACCCACCCCGTCCAGGCCCGCCTCCACCTCATGGCGGGCGGGACGGCGGTGGCCAGCCGGACCGTCGACCTGGCCGCCGGGGACAGCCGGTTCGTCCTGACGGCGACGCCCTCCCGGCCGGGGCCGTGGCCCCTGCAGGCGGTGGTCGAGGCCCTCAACCCCGCCTCCGACGGCGAGGCGGCCAACAACGCCTTCGACGCAGTGGTCCAGGTGGAAGGTCCCCGCCCCGTGCTGGTCCTGAGCCAGGAAGGGGGGTCCCTGCTGGCCCGGGCCCTGGCCGCCCAGGGTCTCGCCGTCGAACACCGCACCCTGGCCCAACGCCCCGCCGACCTGGCCGGCTGGGCCCGCTACGGCGCCGTCATCCTGGACAACGTGCCCGCCCCCGCGCTGGGCGAAGGGGCCATGGCCGACTTGGAGCGGTTCGTCCGGGACCTGGGCGGCGGCCTGGCCCTGGCCGGCATGCCCGACACCTTCGGGCCGGGGGGCTACGCG
>DATCLH010000141.1:0-1981 GCA_036564035.1 Thermaerobacter sp. | reverse complement strand
GTCGCCCTGTTGCTGGAATTCGGGCTCGGCAGCCTGTGGCTGGCCGCCGCGGGCCAGGCGGCGGGGGCCTGGCTCGGGGGCGGCGCGCCTCCGGGTTCGGACGGCGCCGGGCCGCCCGTCGCCCAGGGGGCGGGAGGCCTGCCCGAGGCCGCCTGGGCCGGCGACCTGCTGACCGGCGCCGGCCTGAGCTGGACGACGGCCCTCTTCGCCGTCATGGCGGGGACGGCCGCTCCCGCCCTGCTGGCCGCCCGGGCCCGGCGGCGCGCCGGCCGCCCGTCCCGGCAGCCATGACCGCCGCCTCATCCGGCGCCCGGTCCCCCGCGGGGATCCTGCCCGGATCGCCCCTCAGGGTTCTTCCACCCGGATGCTGAAATCGGCCGCATCCGCCCTCTCAGGGTCGCGGCCGCCGCGGATCCCCCGGTCCAGGGCGTCGATGGCCGCGACGTCCTCCGGGGCCAGCCGGAAGTCGAAGACGGCGATGTTCTCCCGGATCCGCTCCGCCCGCACCGACTTGGGGATCGCCGAGATCCCGTGTTCCAGGTGCCAGCGCAGGACGATCTGGGCCGGCGTCTTGCCGTACTTGCGGGCCAGGCCGGTGATGACGGGATGACCCAGCACGTCCCCGCCCCCAGGCTGCCCCGCCGCCGGTCCCTTCCGCCGCAGGACGCCGCCCAGGGGCGACCACGCCTGGGTCACGATCCCCAGCCGCCGGTGGACCTGGCGCAGCGGCCGCTGGGCGAAGAAGGGGTGGAGCTCGACCTGGTTGACCGCGGGCACCGCGCCGGTGCGGGCGATCAGCTCCTCCAGGTGCCGGGGCTCGAAGTTGCTGACGCCGACGGCCCGCACCCGGCCCTCCTCGCGCAGCCGCAAGGCCGCCCGGTAGGCCGCCACCGTGTCGTCGAAGCGCATGGGCACCGGCCAGTGCAGCAGGTAGAGGTCGACGTAATCGAGCCCCAGCTTGCGCAAGCTGGTCTCGAAGGCGCGTAAGGCCGACTCGTAGCCGTAGTCGGCGATCCACAGCTTGGTGGTGATGAACAGCTCCTCGCGCGGCACGCCGCTCCGCCGCACGGCCTCCCCGACCTGCCGCTCGTTGTTGTAGGCCGCCGCCGTGTCGATCAGGCGATACCCGCAGGCGATGGCCTCGGCCACCACCGCCGCCGTCTGCTCGGGCGGAACCAGGTAGACGCCGAGCCCCAGGAGGGGCATTTCGACGCCGGGCTGCAGTTGGATGGAGGGCTGCTGGTCCGACACCTTGGGTCTCCTTTCGTTCGTTCCTCGGTCTCCTTGTGGTCCCGGATTCAGGCGGTGGCGGCGCCGAGAGTCTCGCCGGGCCGGTGGTCGCCACCGGCCCCGTCGCCACCGGCCCCGTCCTCGCCGCCGGGACCGTCCCCGCCGGATGACTGCCCGCCGAGGCGCCCCTGCCGGTAGGCCCGGGCCGCCTCCACCAGGCCCGTGAAGAGGCCGGCCAGGGCCGGTTCCTCCCGCCAGAGCAGCTCGGGGTGGAACTGGACCCCCAGGACGAAGGCGTCCCCCTCCCCCTCCACGGCCTCCACCACGCCGTCCTGGGCCCGGCCGCTGACCCGCAGGCCCCGGCCCGGCTGGCGCACCGCCGCCACGTGGTAGCTGTTGACCCGCACCCGGGTGCGCCCACCCAGGCAGGCCGCCAGGCGGGAGCCAGGTTCGACCCACAGGCCGTGGCCGCGGGGCCCGCCGGCCTCCCGGTGCAGATGGGACCCGGGCGGATGAACCCGCCGGGTCAGGGTCCCGCCCAGCAGCTCGTTCAGCGTCTGCATGCCGCGGCAGATGGCCAGGATCGGCATGCCCCGGGCCAGGGCGCCCGCCAGCCAGGCCACGTCGGAGTCGTAGCGGTGGGGGGCTTGCTCCCGCAGGGCCGGCAGCGCCCGCAGCCCCGCAGGAAGATAGGGATAATTCCCCGGCACCACCAGGCCGTCGATCCGGTCCAGCCAGAGCTCGACCGGGT
>DATCLH010000140.1:0-2608 GCA_036564035.1 Thermaerobacter sp. | reverse complement strand
TCGGTCTTGAAATCCAGCAGGAGCAGGCCGTCCTCCTCCTCCACGAAGCAGTCTACGATGCCCTGGACCACCACCAGATCATCGGTCGGATCATCGGCCTCTGGCGCGGCCTCAGCCTCGGCCGCCCCGGTGCGGGGTCCGTCCCGCTCCCCGGCGCCGGCGTCCCCGCCGGCCCGTCCAGGACGGGCCGGGCCGGCCGTTCCGCTGGCCGTTCCGCTGGGCGTACCACCGGCCGTGCCGCCGGCTGGACCGGCCCCGGCTGTTCCGCCGGCTGTTCCACCAGCCGTTCCACCGGCCGTGCTGGCGGCTGGACCGGCCCCCGCCGGTGCGGCCGCGCCCCCATCAGGCTCCCCGCCGCCGAGATCGGGGTACATCTCGCCGGCCGGAACGCCCAGGGTGAACATCCACTCGCGGTGGACCCGCTCGGGCCGGGCACGCAGGCGACGGCCCAGGGGCCCCTGGAAGAACCGGGCCAGGGCGGCCACGTCCACCGCCGCCGCTTCGGCCCGGGTGAGAAGCCCCCGGACCACCATGGCCTCCACCTGCCGGGCCAGGTCCTCCTCGTTGAGGGGGCCCGCCAGGTCCAGATGCTGCAGCACCCGGTGGGTGGCCGTGCCCCGGGCGGCGCCGGTCACCGCCTGGCCGGCCGACAGGCCGTCCCCCGGCCTTTCATCCGCCGCCCGCCGGCCGGGCTGGACCGCCGGGGTGCCGGGGGCGGTGGATGGCGCAGCGGCCGCAGAGCCCGCAGGGGTTGGGGGGCGATCCGCCGGTTCCGGTTCGGTCCGGCCGCCGGCGGCGTCCTCCGCCCCCGCCTGCCCCGGCCCCGCTCCCTCCTCCCATCCCAACCGGGGCTCGCGCAAGCCGCGGCGGAGCTCGGCCGGCACGGGATAGGCCTGCCATTCCGGATCGGCCTGGCCTTTGAGTTCGCTGACCGACCGCTTGGCAAACCGGTTCGCCAGCCCGGCATAGGGATACCGCCAGGCCAGGCGGCGGCGTAGGGCCTCCACCGCGGCCCCGTCCACCGCGTCAGCAGGCAGCGGCTCGCCCCGCACCAGGGATTCCAACCAGTCGGGCCCCCGCCCGGCGGACGAACCGGCCCCGCCGGCTTCCCCGGCCGGGGGTTCCACGTCGCCGGGGGCCAGGACGGGAAGGGCGTCCCCCGCGGCGGGTGGTCGCAGCCAGAGGGACCAGTGCCAGCGGGAGCTCCAACCACTGGCCGCGCCAGACGCCGGCTCCGGCTCCGCCCGGTCGCCGGAGGGACCGGAGGGAACACCGGCCAGGACGCGCAAGGGCCCGGCATCGGGGTGCAGCATCAGGGCCGGCCCCAGCCAGTCCAGGTAGGATGCCGCCCCCTCCAGGGCGGCCACCGGCAGCGGGCCGGTGCCCTCGGCCAGCGGGCCGCCGGCGGTCGCCCACCAGCTGGCCGCCGCTGCCGGCAGGTTCTGCACCGACCCCACCAGGATCAGCCGCTCCCGGGCGCGGGTCAGGGCCACGTAGAGGATGCGCAGTTCCTCCGCCAGGGTGTCGAGGCGGTCCTGGGTGCGGACCGCTTCGTAGGCCAGGCTGGGGTAGCGGATCCGGAGCTCGGGATCCACCACCTTGAGCCCCAGGCCCTGCCGGCGGTGGATCAGGGCGTGGCCGGTGGCGAACTGAAAACGGGCGCCCAGATCGGCCACCACGACCACCGGGAACTCCAGCCCCTTGCTCTGGTGGATCGTCATCACCCGGACCACGTCGTCGTTCTCCCCGAGGGCCGGTGCCGTCCCCAGGTCGTCCCCGCGCTCGCGCAAGCGGTCGATGAAGCGCAGGAACCGGAAGAGGCCCTGGCGGGCGAACTGGTCGAACTGGCGGGCCCGGTCGCGCAAGGCCTCCAGGTTGGCCCGGCGCTGGGCCCCGCCCGGCAGCCCCGCCACGTAGGAGAGGACGCCGGTCTCGTCATAGATCTGCTGGATCACCCGCGAGAGGGGGTGGCGCCGGGCGACGGTCCGCCACCGGGCGATGTCGGCCAGGAAGCGCCGCAGGCGACGGGCCAGCGGGTCGTCGGGATCCGGCCCGGCCGGGTCCGGGGACGGAGCATCCGGGTCCGGGGACGGCGCCGCCGGTTCCTCCCGGTCGGGATCCCACCCGGCCACCCGGCAGGCCGCTTCGTAAAAGGACATCCGGCGCCCGGCCAGGCGGATCCGCGCCAGGTCCCGTGCCTCCAGGCCGACCATCCACGACCGCAGCACGGCGGCCAGGGGAATGTCCTGCCGGGGGTTGTCCAGGACCTGCAAAAGGGCCAGCATGACCTCGACCTCCGGGGCCACCAGGTAGCCGGTCCGGGAGCGCGTGTAGACGGGCACCCCCTCGTTGCTCAGCACCTCGGCGAAGGTGGAGGCCCGCAGCCGGGCGCTGCGCAGCAGGACCACCACGTCGCGGTAGCGCACCGGCCGGTACCGGCGCTGCTCCGGGTCCCAGATGGCCAGTGGCCCCTGTCCTGGCCCGCCTTCGACCAGCTCCTTGAGGCGCCGGGCCACCAGCCGCGCCTCCTGCTCAAGGGCCGTGAGGTCGACCTCCTCGCCGGTCCCGTCGCCCTCACCGGCCGGATCGCCCTCCGTGGCCTCCTCGG
>DATCLH010000139.1:0-6166 GCA_036564035.1 Thermaerobacter sp. | reverse complement strand
GCCAGGGGCTGGCGGCCCTGCCCCGGGTCACCTCGCCCGCGGGCGGCCATGCCTTCGCCGAGGCGATCCTCACCACCGACACCCGGACCAAGGAGTGGGGCGCCCTGTGCCACCTGCCGGGCGCCGAAGAGGACCACGGGGTCCCCCACGCGGCCCTGTCCTCCCCGCCGGTGGAACCGGCCCCGCCGGGCCCACCACGCCCCGGGGGCCCTTCGGTCCTGCCGGCGCCGGCGGGCTTAGTGGCCCGGCCGGGTGAGCCGGCGCCGCTGGAGCCGGTGGCCAACGCTGCCGGCGCCGGGGGCCCCGGCGGCCCGGCCGGCGGCAGCCCGGCCCGGCGCGGCCGGTTCGTCCGCATCGGTGGGGCGGCCAAGGGGTCGGGCATGATCCACCCCCAGATGGCCACCATGCTGGCCTTCATCACCACCGACGCGGCCATCGAACCCGCCGCCCTGCAGGCCTGGCTGCGGGAGGTCACGGAGCGGACCTTCAACGCCATCAGCGTGGACGGCGACACCAGCACCAACGACATGGTGATCGTGCTGGCCAGCGGCCGGGCGGGCGGGCCGCCCCTGGCGCCGGGCCGCCCGGGCTGGGAGACCTGGGCGGCGGCGGCGGAAGCGGTCTGCGACCGGCTGGCCCGGGAGATCGCCGCCGACGGCGAGGGGGCGACCCGCCTGATCACCGTGGAGGTGGAGGGGGCGCCCGACGATGCGGCCGCCCGCCAGTTGGCCCGGACGGTGGTCGCCTCCCCGCTGGTCAAGACGGCGGTGCACGGGGCTGACGCCAACTGGGGGCGGGTCCTGGCTGCCGCCGGCCGCTCGGGGGTCGACCTCGACCCCTCCCGGGTCGACGTGGACCTGGGGGCCATCCCGGTCTGCCGCGGCGGGCTCGGGGTGCCCTTCGACGAAGGGGCGGCGGCAGCCTACCTGCGCTCGCCCGAGGTGGTCATCCGGCTCAAGGTGGGCGACGGCCCCGGCCGCGGCCGCGCCTACGGCTGCGACCTGAGCCCCGGGTACGTCCACATCAACGCCAGCTACCGCACCTGAGGGCGGCTGGGAGGGAGGAACCAAGGCATGGCGCTGGAGGCCGTCCGGGTCCCCGCGGTGGAACCGGAGACGAAGCCGGGCATCCGCCTGGCCGCCGTCCGGGGGGCCGACCTGGCCCCGGAGGTCAAGGCGGCGGTCCTGACCGACGTGCTGCCCTGGGTGCAGCGCTTCGCCGGCCGGATCGTGGTGGTCAAGCACGGCGGGTCGACCCTGGGCCCGACCCCCGGCCTGGAGGGGGGGCGAGCCGCGGGCGGCGCCCCGGCGGGGAACGGCCTGGTGGGCGGCCATCCGGCGGCAGCCGGGCCCCTTCCTCCCGATCCCCTGGGCGGCGACGCCGTCCTGCGGGATGTGGCCATGTTGCGGGCCCTGGGCGTCCGGCCCGTGGTGGTCCACGGCGGGGGCAAGGCGATCACGGCCTGGCTCGAGCGCCTGGACCTGCCGGCCCGCTTCGTCGACGGGCTGCGGGTCACCGACGCCGCCACGCTGGCGGTGGTCGAGATGGTCCTGGCCGGCCAGGTCAACAAGGCCCTGGTGACCGGGCTCAACCAGGCGGCCGGCCGGCCCCTGGCGGTGGGCCTCTCGGGCTGTGACGGCGGGCTGCTGACGGCCCGGCCCAAGCGCCCCGGCGGCCGGGACCTGGGGTTCGTCGGGGAGATCGTCGCGGTGAACACCGCCTTCCTCGAGCAGCTGCTGGAGGCCGGGTTCGTCCCGGTGATCGCGCCGCTGGCCGTCGGCGAGGGGGGCCAGCGTTACAACGTCAACGCCGACGACGCGGCGGCGGCGGTGGCCGGCGCCCTGGGCGCGGAGAAGCTGGTCTTCCTGACCGACGTGCCCGGGGTGATGGCGGACCTGGACGGCGACGGCCAGGCGGAGACGCTGTCGACCCTGGACGCGGCGACGGCCCAGGCCCTGATCGCCCGGGGCGAGATCCGCGGCGGCATGGTGCCCAAGGTGCAAGCCGGCCTGCGGGCCCTGGCGGCCGGGGCGGGCAGCGTTCACATCATCGACGGCCGGCGGCCCCACGCGCTGCTGGTCGAGCTGTTCACCAGCGAGGGGGTCGGCACCATGGTGGTGGCCGGAGGGGAGGGGCACGGCGCATGACCTCCGAGGGGAGTCCAGCGAAGGCGACCGGGGCGCCGCCCCACCTGTTCCCCAACTACCGGCGGCTGCCCGTGGCCTTCGTCCGCGGCCAGGGCGCATGGCTCTACGACGAGGCAGGCCGCGCCTGGCTCGACTGCACCAGCGGCATCGGCGTCACCGTCCTCGGCCACGCCCATCCCGCGGTGACGGAGGCCATCGGGCGGCAGGCGGCCGAGCTGCTGCACTGCTCGAACCTGTACCGGATCCCCCAGCAGGAGGAACTGGCCCGGCGCCTGGCCGGGCTGACGGGCCTGGACTGCGCGTTCTTCTGCAACAGCGGCGCCGAGGCCAACGAGGCGGCGATCAAGCTGGCCCGGCGCTACGGCTGGCTGCGCCGGGGCGGCGGTGCCGGCGCGGCCCCCGAGATCATCGCCTTCACGGGCAGCTTCCACGGCCGGACCCTGGGCGCCCTGGCCGCCACCGGCCAGCCCCACTACCACGAAGGGTTCGGCCCGCTGCCCGCCGGCTTCCGCCACGTGCCCTTCAACGACCTGGAGGCGGTGGAGGCGGCCATCACGCCCGCCACCTGTGCCATCCTGGTGGAGCCCGTCCAGGGCGAGGGCGGCGTGGTGCCGCCGGCCCCCGGCTTCCTGGCGGGCCTGCGGGAGCTGTGCGACCGCCACGGGCTGCTTTTGATCGCCGATGAGGTGCAGACGGGCTGCGGCCGGACGGGCACCTTCCTGGCCATGCAGGGCGAGGGCGTGCGGGCCGATGTGGTGACCCTGGCCAAGGCCCTGGCCAACGGCGTCCCCATCGGCGCCATGCTGGCCGACGGGCGGCTGGCGGAGGTGCTGGGACCGGGGACCCACGCCTCCACCTTCGGTGGCAATCCCCTGGCGGCGGCGGCCGCCCTGGCCACCCTGGAGGTGCTGGAGCGGGAGGACCTGCCGGCCCGGGCGGCCACCCTGGGCGCCCACCTGCGCCAGCGCCTGGAGGCGGTGGCCCGCCGCCATCCCGGATGCCAGGAGGTGCGGGGCCGCGGGTTGATGCTGGGCCTGGTGCTGGACGGCCCCGCCCAGCCGGTGGTGGAGGCCTGCTTCGCCGAAGGCCTGCTGGTCACGGTGGCGGGGGGCCGGGTCGTGCGGTTCCTGCCGCCCCTCACCATCACCGCTGCCGAGCTGGACGAGGCGGTGGCCCGCCTGGAGCGCGCCCTGGCCCGGGCGGGCCTTTGAGAGACGGGAGGGAGAACGGTGCCATCCTGGACGAACGCGGCTCCGGCGCGGGCGAGCTCGGGTTCCCTGGCCGTCCCGGCCGCCGGGCTCCCCGAGCCCCTGCCCGCCCTTTCGGGGCGGGACTTCCTGACGCTCAGCGACTTCACCTCCGACGAACTGGCCGGGCTGCTGGACCTGGCCGCCGCCCTGAAGCGGGACTGGCAGGCCGGCCGGGCCGGCGAGCCCCTCTACGGCAAGACCCTGGCCATGATCTTCGAGAAGCCCTCCACCCGGACCCGGGTGTCCTTTGAGGTCGGCATGCAGCAGCTGGGCGGCCGGGTGCTCAACCTGAGCCCGCGGGAGCTGCAGCTGAGCCGGGGCGAGACCCTGGCCGACACCGCCCGGGTCCTCTCCCGCTACGTCGACGCCCTGATGGTGCGGGCCTATTCCCACGCCACCGTGGAGGAACTGGCCGCCGCGGCCTCGATCCCGGTGATCAACGGGCTGACCGACCTCTACCACCCCTGCCAGATCATGGCCGACCTCTTGACGATCCGCGAGCACAAGGGGCGGCTGCAAGGAGTCACGGTAGCCTACGTGGGCGACAGCAACAACGTGGCCCACACCTGGTTGCTGGGGGCGGCCCTCCTCGGCCTGCGCCTGCGGCTGGCCTGCCCGCCGGGGTACGAGCCCCATCCCCAGGTGCTGGCCATGGCGGAGGACCTGGCCCGGGGTACGGGGGCCGTCGTGGAGGTCCTCCACGATCCGGTGGCCGCCGTCCGCGGGGCCGACGTGGTCTACACCGACGTCTGGACCAGTATGGGCCAGGAGGGGGAGGAGGCGGACCGGCGGCGGGCCTTCGCCCCCTACCAGGTGAACGAGGCCCTGGTCGCCCACGCCGCCCCCGATTACATCTTCATGCATTGCCTCCCCGCCCACCGGGGCGAGGAGGTGACCGCCGGGGTGCTGGACGGCCCCCATTCGGTGGTGTGGGACCAGGCGGAGAATCGCCTCCACGCGCAGAAAGCCATCCTGCTGGCCCTCTTGAGCTGAGGGGCTCCGGTGGGAGACGGACCAGGACGCAGGGGGAGGGACGCCGTCGTGGCGGAGAAGATCGTGCTGGCGTACTCCGGGGGCCTGGACACCTCCGTGGCCATCCCCTGGCTGAAGGAGACCTACGGTTATGACGTCATCGCCCTGTCGGCCGACGTGGGCGAGGGCAAGGATCTCGAGTTCATCCGGCGCAAGGCCCTGCAGGTGGGCGCCGTGGAGGCCGTGGTGGTCGACGCCCGGGAGCGGTTCGCCCGGGACTTCGTGCTGCCGGCCCTGCAGGCCAACGCCGTCTACCAGGGCCGCTATCCCCTTTCGGCGGCCCTGTCCCGGCCCCTGATCGCCCAGCTGCTGGTGGAGACCGCCCGCCGCTACGGGGCCACCGCCGTTGCCCACGGCTGCACGGGCAAGGGCAACGACCAGGTCCGGTTCGACGTCTCCGTGGCGGCACTGGCGCCCGACCTCAGGGTGGTGGCGCCGGTGCGGGAGTGGGCCTGGTCCCGGGATGAGGAGATCGCCTATGCCCGCCGCCACGGCATCCCCATCCCCGTCACCGAGGAGAACCCCTTCTCCATCGACGCCAACCTCTGGGGCCGCAGCTGCGAGGCCGGCGTGCTGGAGGACCCCTGGGCCGAGCCGCCCGAGGCTGCCTACGCCATGACGGTGGCCCCCGAGCAGGCGCCGGCCGAGCCCGAGTACGTCACCCTGGCCTTTGAGGCGGGCGTGCCGGTGGCCCTGAACGGCCAGCCCCTGGGCCTGGTGGAGCTGATCGAGCAGCTCAACCGGCTGGCGGGCCGCCACGGGGTGGGCCGGATCGACATGATCGAGGACCGGCTGGTGGGCATCAAATCCCGGGAGGTGTACGAGGCCCCGGCCGCCGTGGTGCTGGTGGAGGCCCACCGGGCCCTGGAGGCCCTGTGCCTGCCCCGGGAGGTGCTGCACTTCAAGCCGGTGATCGAGCAGCAGGTGGCCCAGGTGATCTACAACGGCCTGTGGTTCTCGCCCTTCAAGCAGGCGCTGGACGCCTTCGTGGCCGAGACCCAGCGGCACGTGACGGGGGAGGTCCGGGTCAAGCTCTACCGCGGCACGGCGACGGTGGTGGGCCGCCGTTCACCGGTCTCCCTCTATCGCCACGAGCTGGCCACCTACTCGCCAGGTGACCAATTCGACCACCAGGCGGCGGTGGGATTCATCCAGCTGTGGGGGCTGCCGACCCGGGTCCACGCGGCGGTGCACGGGTCGGCGGTGGAACCCGGCCCGGCGGCCGACCGGGCTCCGCTGCCTGCCGGGCGGGCGGAGTAGAGGCGGGGCAGGTTCCTCCGGCATGGTGTGGGAGCAGGGACCCGGCGCGGGGGGAAGGGTGGTCGGGCTGGGCATTGCCCGGCGGGCGGGGGCGCCCGTGGAAGCCGTCCCTGCCGTCCGGGCGGTGGCGGGACGCGGCCTGGAAGGCGATCGCTACTTCCTGGGCACCGGCACCTGGCAGGGCTGGCCCGACCCCCAGCTGACCCTGATCGAGGAGGAGACGGTGGCCGCCGTGGCCGCGGCCCTGGGCCGGCCCCTGGAGCCCCTGGCCCTGCGGCGCAACGTGGTGACCCGGGGGGTCCGCCTGGAGGCCCTGATCGGACAGGCCTTCCGCCTGGGCGACGTCTGGGTGGAGGGCATCCGGCCGTGCGATCCCTGCGGGTACCTGGAGGGGCTGGTGGCGCTGGGGCTCAAGGCCGCCCTGGCCGGTCGCGGCGGCCTCCGGGCCCGCATCCTCACCTCGGGGATCATCCGGGT
>DATCLH010000138.1:0-9699 GCA_036564035.1 Thermaerobacter sp. | reverse complement strand
GGGCGGGACGTCACGGGCTGGCCTGCCCACCGGATCGCCGGGCTGGGGGTGGCCCGGACCTTCCAGACGCCGCGGCTCGTCCCCCACCTGAGCGTGTTGGACAACGTCCTGTTCGGGATGCACCGGCACCTGCGAACCGGGTTCGCCGGAGCATTGCTCGGCTTCGGGCGCGGGGAGGATCAGCGGGCTGCCCAGGAGGCCCAGCGGCTTCTGGCCCTGGTAGGGCTCGAGCCTTACGCGGCCGCTCCGGCGGGGTCGCTGCCCTTCGGCTTGCAGCGTCTCGTCGAGGTGGCCCGGTGCATGGCCCTGGACCCGGCCCTCCTTCTGCTGGACGAACCCGCCTCGGGGCTCAGCGGAGAGGAACGCCAGGGCCTGGTGGCCGTCATTGAGCGGATCCGCGCCCGCGGGACCACGGTGGTCCTGGTGGAACACGACGTGTCCCTGGTGATGCAGGTGGCCGAGCGAATCCTCGTCCTGCACCACGGCCAGGTGCTGGCGGAAGGGTCGCCGGAGGCCGTACGGAGCGATCCCGCGGTGATCGAAGCCTACCTGGGGCGCCGCCGTGTCTTGATGGCTGCGGACCGGCCCGCTGCGGGCCCGTTAGGACCCGCCCCGACCACCGGAACCGATTCACGGCTCAGGGTCCTGCGCGCCGCCACCGAGCCGGCGGCGGGGGCTGGCCCCCGAACCGGCGGGGCCCCTGACGGAGCTCCCACCGGGGCCGATCGGATCAGCCCCAGTCCCCTACTTGTCGTGCGGGATCTCCGGGCGGGCTACGGAGATCTGAAAGTGTTGCGTGGGGCCGGTTTTCAGGTGGACCGTGGGGAAGTCGTCGCCATCGTCGGGCCCAATGGCGCGGGCAAGTCGACGCTGCTCAAGGCGATCATGGGCCTCATCCCTGCCCAGGGGCGGGTGGAACTGGCCGGCCGGGACCTCTCCCCGTTGGAGCCGGAGCAGCGGACCCGGTTGGGCCTCGCCCTCGTACCGGAGCGCCGCCAGTTGCTCTGGACCATGACGGTGGCCGATCACCTCCGCCTGAGCCGGTTTGCCCGCCAGGCTCCCCGCGACCCGTCCGGCCCTGCGCCAGCGGACCCGCCAACCGCGGCCGACGAGGTCTGGGATCTCTTCCCCATCTTGCGAGAGCGGCGCCACCAGCGGGCCCTCACGTTGTCAGGCGGCCAGCAACAGATGCTGGCCATCGCCCGGGCGCTGGTGGCAGAACCCCAGGTCTTGCTCCTCGATGAACCGCTGTTGGGGCTGGCGCCCCAGGTGGTCGACCGCATCCTGGAGGTGGTCGAGCACCTGCGGCAGCGCGGGCTTGCCATCGTGCTCGTCGAGCAGAATGCCGCGGCGGTCCTGCCGGTAGCCCAGCGGGTATACACGTGCCGGCAGGGCCGGCTTTGGGAGGTCGAGGCCGAGGCCCGGGAAGACCTGTTGCAACTGGAGGGCGCCTTTCTGGGCAGGCATCAGGGTTGAGGGGGGTGGGACCGGCGACGGCGATGGGAACGGCCGTGGACGGTTGCAGGTGGCATCCAAATAAATTCATGTCGGGGGGCTTGGGGGATGCGTCGATCCTTGAAGCAGGTCGCCATCTTGGGTGTGGTGGCCTTGATCATGGCCGCTTGCGGCGGAGGGACATCCCCTGCCGGAGGAACCGGCGGGGGCGGCGGCACAGCCGGCTCAGGCGGTGAGGGGACGCCGATCAAGATCGGGGTGGTCGTGTCCATCACGGGCAACGCCAGTTCCCTCGGCGAGCCGGAACGCAACACCGTCGAGCTGTTCAAGGACGAGTTCGGTCAGATCGCCGGGCACCCGGTCCAGTGGATCGTGCGGGACGACGCCAGCGATCCCACCCAGACGGTGGTTCAGGTGAACCGCCTGATCACGGAAGAGGGCGTGGCGGCTGTGGTCTGTTGCACCACGACGCCAAGCAGCATGGCCATCATCGAGGCGGTCCAGCAGCAGCAGGTGCCGAACATCTCCCTGGCCGCCGGCGCCCAGATCGTCACCCCTGCTGCGGACCGGAAATGGGTTTTCAAGACGCCGCAAAACGATGCCCTGATGGTGGACGTGCTGGTGGATCACATGGTGGCCAATGGGATCAAGCGCGTCGCCTTCATCGGCTTCAACGACGCCTACGGCGACGGCGGCCGGCAGGCCTTCCGCCAGGCGGCTGCGGCCAAGGGCATCGAGATCACCACGGAGGAAAGCTTCGCCCGCACGGACCGGGATGTCTCGGGACAGATCGCCCGGATGCGGGCGACGAATCCCGACGCCTACTTGATCTGGGCGATTCCCCCGGGTGCCAACGTGGCCCAGCAGAACATGAAAGACATGAACATCACGGCGCCGATCTACCAGAGCCACGGGGTGGCGAACCGCAACTTCCTCGAACTCGGCGGGGCATCCGTGGAGGGCACCCTCCTGCCCGCCGGGAAGCTGCTGGTTGCCGAGCATCTGCCCGACAGCGACCCGCAGAAGCCGGTGCTGCTTGAATACAAGCGCCGCTATGAGGAGCGCTATGGCGAGGGTTCGGCCAACACCTTCGGCGGTCATGCCTACGACGCGATGTTGATCTTGCGGGAGGCGATCCAGAGGGCGGTCGAGGGTGGTGCCGATCCCGCGGACCTGGCCGGTTTCCGCACGGCCTTGCGCGACGCCATCGAGCAAACGCGGGACCTGGTCGGCATCTCGGGGATCTTCACCTACTCGCCGGAAGACCATCACGGTCTGGACCGGCGGGCCGCCGTCATGATCAAGGTTGTCAACAACGACTGGGCCTTGGCCGAATGACTGCAGTGAAGGCCCTGCGAAGGAGCCGGTGAGGAGGGGGGTCCATTGCGCGCCTGGCTGGTTGAGCGGCTCGGCCCGCCGGCCGAGGTCCTGCGCCTGGCGGAGGTTCCCGAGCCCGAGGTGCAACCGGGCACCGTCAAGATCCAGGTGGAAGCCGCCGCCCTGAACTTCCTGGACATCCTGCTTTGTCTCGGCCAGTACCAGGAGCGGCCCCCGTTGCCCTTCACCCCGGGGGCCGAGGTGGCAGGCACCGTGGTCGAAGCGGGGCCGGGTTCGTCCTACCGGGTGGGGGACCGGGTGGTGGCATTGCCCGTGTTGCCCCAGGGCGGCTTTGCCGAGCGGGTCGTGGTTCCGGAGGAACGGGTCTACCCCGTGGCCCCCGGCATGCCGCCGGACGACGCGGCCGCCTTCCTGATCGCCTTCCACACCGCCGACTATGCCCTCCGTCACCGGGCGGGCCTGCGGCCCGGGGAGGTGTTGCTGGTCCACGCCGGAGCCGGCGGGGTGGGTTCAGCGGCAATCCAGCTGGGCGTCGCCATGGGCGCCCGGGTGCTGGCGACGGCCGGCGGCGCCGAGAAGGTGGAACGGTGCCGGCGCCTGGGGGCCGAACGGGCCATCGACTACCGCGAGGAGGACTTCGTCGAAGCGGTCAAGGAGGCGACGGGCGGGCGGGGGGCCGACGTGATCTTCGATCCCGTGGGCGGCGACGTGTTCGATCGCTCCCGGCGCTGCGTGGCGCCGGAGGGACGGATCCTGGTCATCGGCTTCGCGGGGGGCGGGATCCCCCAGATCCCGGCCAACCACGTGCTGGTCAAGAATTACACGGTGGTGGGCATCCACTGGGGTTACCGGGCCCGGCTCGATCCGGCGGCCGTCCGCAGCGACCACCGCCACCTGCTCGACCTCTACCAGCGGCAGGCGATCCGGCCCGTGATCTACCGGCGCTACCCCTTCACCGGGCTGGTGGAGGCCCTGGGGGACCTGGCCGGGCGGCGGTCCTACGGCAAGCTGGTGCTGCAAGGAGCGACGCCGGACGGGTCGCCGGGGTGAACACCCCGTCGCCGGGTGAGCACCCCAGCGGAAAGGAAACGGGAGCCATCAGCGGGCCCGCCGATCAACCCGCACCCTGCCCCCTGGCCGGTCAACGGCACCGCCCGGGGGGCAGGGTGCGGTTTTTCGCCGGCAAACGGTGGCCGCGGCCGGGAGGACCTGACGGCCGGCAGGTGGAAAGTACGGCACCCAAGACAACCAGGCCGCCTTGCCCGCGGGGGCTGTCCCGGCCGAGGCCGGCGCCCGCCCTGCAGGGGGTCCCCGCGGGCCGGTTCGTCCCACCAACCTTTGCCGAGGGCCGTTGGCAACGGCCTTCCGACCTGCAGCGACCGGACCCAGGACGGCCTCCCCATCCGGAAGGAGGTGAAGGACGGGGAGCCCCACCACCAAGACGGGTCACCAACCGATCGCGGCACCCTACGGCGTGGGCCACGGCGTGGTCGTGAGGGCCCACGGACCGTCGCCCGCTGTGCGGCGGCGGGGGACGGGACCGGGGAGGTGCCCGGGCGAGGATGCTTGTTCGTCTGGGGAATGTGTCAGGACAGGGGGTACCGGCCGACATGGCAGGTGGAACCAAAGGCAGGCGGCGGGCCGCTCTGGCCCTGCTGCTGGTGGCGGGTTTGCTGGCCCTGGCCGGTTGTGGCGGAGGCGGCCAGCCCGCCGGGGGCGGCGCGGGTGGTTCGTCCCAGGGTGGAACCGGCGGCGGCCAGCCCGTACCCGGCGTCACCGCCGACACCGTGGTCGTCGGCACCTTCATGCCCCTCTCGGGGCCCGCGGCGGCCTGGGGCGAGCTGGCCAAGGGGCTGAAGGCCTACTTCACCTACGTCAACGAGCAGGGCGGCGTCAACGGGCGGAAGTTCAAGTTCATCGTCGAGGACGACCAGTACCAGCCCTCCCGCAGCGTGGCGGCGGCCAAGAAGCTGGTGGAGCAGGACCAGGTCTTCGCCCTGGTGGCGCCGGTGGGCACCTCGAACCTGACGGCGGTGCGGGATTACCTGAAGCAGCACGGGGTGCCCGTGGTGGCCTACATGAACGGCGCCACCAAGTTCTCGCAACCCGTCGACCCCCTCCTCTTTGCGGGCCTCATGTCCTACAAGCGGGAAGCCAATCTGCTGGTGCGGTACGCGGTGGAAACCCTCAAGATCACCAAGCTCGGCGTCTTCTACCAGAACGACGACTTCGGCCGGGACGGCCTGGAGGGCGCCAAGGCGGCGGCCGCCCGGATGGGGGCCCAGATCGTCGCCGAGGTGAGCTACGCCCCGGCCGACGTCAGCGTGGCGGCCCAGGCCCTCCGGCTCAAGGAGGCGGGGGCCGAAGGCGTGCTGATCTGGTCCACCGTCAAGCACGCCGCCCTGCTGATGCAGGAAGCCCAGAAGATCGGCTACAAACCCAAATGGCTTGCCAGCGCCGTGGTGACCAGCCCGTCCCTCATCGAGCTGGCCGGCGAGGCCGCCCAGGGGACGTACTTCGCCGCCTATTCGGCCACCGTCACCGACACCGACCACCCGGTGGTCAAGGAGTTCCTCGAGCTCTATCCCAAATACGAGAAGACGCCGATCACCCCGACGAACCTGACGGGGTGGGCGGCCGCCCGCCTGTTCGTCGAGGCGGTGCGGCGGGCCGGTCCGGACCTGACGCGGGAGAGCCTCATCGCCGCCCTGGAGAGCATGCAGGACTTCGAGAGCCTTGGCCCGGTGACGTACACCAAGGACGATCACTCGGGCTATCGCCAGGGCTTCATCCGGCAGCTCCAGGGCCAGCAGTTCGTCCGGGTCAGCGACTGGATCCCGGCCGAGTGACGGCCGGATGAGGGGAGAGGGGGGCGGGGTCGTGGGGGAGCCCGTGATCGTCAGCGCCGTGCGGACGGCGGTCGCCCGGGTGGGCGGGGGGCTGGCGCCCTTGCAGGCCCACCAGTTCGGCGCCGTGGTCCTGCGGGCGGCCCTGGAGCGGGCCGGCGTGGACGGCGCGGAAGTGGACGACGTGATCCTGGGCAACGTGCTCTCCGGGGGCGGCAACATCGCCCGGCTGACGGCCCTGGAGGCGGGGCTGCCGGTGACGGTGCCGGGCATGACCGTGGACCGCCAGTGCGGCAGCGGCCTGCAGGCCATCGTGCTGGCGGCCGCGCTGATCCGGGCCGGGCAGGGCCGGATCTACCTGGCCGGAGGGACCGAGAGCATGACGCGGGCGCCATTCCTGATGGAGCGCCCGGCCCAGGCCTTTCCCCGGACCCCTCCCCGCTTCCTCCGCTTCCAGCTGGCACCCGAGGCCATCGGGAACCCGCCCATGGGCATCACGGCGGAGAACGTGGCCGCACGCTACGGCATCTCCCGGGAGGAGCAGGACGCCTTTGCCCTGGAGAGCCACCGGCGGGCCGTCCGGGCCCAGGGGGCCGGGGATTTCGACGACGAGATCGTCCCCGTGCCGGTGCCGACCGGCAAGGGCCAGGCGGCGCCCTTCGCCCGGGACGAGCACCCGCGGCCCGACACCTCCTTGGAGAAGCTGGCCGCCCTGCCGCCGGTCTTCAAGGAAGGCGGGACGGTGACGGCGGGGAACTCCTGCGGCATCAACGACGGGGCCGCCGCCGTGGTGGTGATGGACGCCGCCGAGGCGGAACGACGGGGGTTGCGCCCGCTGGGCCGGATCCTGGGCTGGGCGGTGGCCGGGGTCGACCCCAACTACATGGGCATGGGGCCGGTGCCGGCGACCCGGAAGGTGCTGGAGACCACCGGTGTCCGGCTGGAGGACCTGGACCAGATCGAGTTGAACGAGGCCTTCGCCGCCCAGGCCCTGGCCTGCATCCGGGAGCTGGGGGTCGATCCGGAGCGGGTCAACCCCGATGGGGGCGCCATCGCCCTCGGGCACCCCCTGGGGGCCACGGGGGCCATCCTGGTGACCAAGCTTCTCGGGGGGCTGCGGCGCAGGGGCGGGCGGCTCGGCCTGGTCACCGCCTGCATCGGCGGGGGCCAGGGGATCGCCGCCCTGATCGAGCGGCTGTGACGGGCACAAGCGGCCCGGATTGGCGAGAGGGGGTGCGGGAAGGGGGTTGGGGGACCCCCTTCCCACCGGCATGGAGGAACGGGTGTGGCACCGGTTCTACCGGCCCGGGGCGCGACGGACCTTGGACTACCCGGAGATCCCGCTCTACCGCCTGCTGGACGACCGGGCGGCCCGGAATCCCGATCTGGTTGCCCTGGCCTTTTACGGCCAGCAGCTCAGCTACGGGCAGCTGGCCGTCCTGACCCGCCGGTTTGCCCGGGCCCTGCTGGACCGGGGGGTCGAGCCCGGGGAGCGGGTCCTGCTGATGTTGCCCAACTGCCCGGCCTATGTGATCGCCTATTACGGGGTCCTGCGGGCCGGTGGCATCGCCGTCGGCATCAACCCGCTTTACGTGGAGCGGGAGATCGCCTTCGTCGCCCAGGACGCGGGCGCCCGCTGGATCGTCACCGCGGGCGAGTTCTACCCCCGGGTGCGGGCGGTGCTGGACCAAACACCCCTGGAACATGTGGTTCTGGTCCAGCTGGCGGCTCCGGTGGAACCCGGCCCCGAGGCCGTGCGCTTCGAGGCGCTGCTGGCGTCGGCCTCGGGGGAGGAAGCCGGCGTGGCCGTGGGCGCCCATGACGTGGCGGTCCTGCAGTACACGGGAGGCACCACGGGGACGCCCAAGGGGGCCATGTTGACCCATTTCAACCTGGTGGCCAACGTCCTGCAGCTGGCCGAAATGGGGGATCCCACGGAACCCGGGGAGACCAGGATCCTGACCATCCTGCCCCTCTTCCACTCCTACGGCATGACCACGTGCATGAACCTGGGGATCTACCACGGCTCCCGCCTGGTCCTGCTGCCGCGGTTCGACATCGACCAGGTGATGCAGGCGATCAAGGAGCATCAGATCACCGCCTTCCCCGGCGTTCCGACCATGTACGTGGCGGTGCTCAACTACCCCAATGCCGAGGCCTACGGCATCCAGAACATCAAGACCATCGGGTCCGGCGGCAGCGCCCTGCCCGTGGAGGTGGCCGATACCTTCGAGCGCAAGTTCGGCGCCAAGATCGGCGAGGGGTACGGGCTGTCCGAGGCCTCGCCCGTCACCCACGTCAACCCCAACTGGGCCCCCGGGATCCAGCGGCGGGGCTCCATCGGGATCCCCCTGCCCGATACCGACGCCCGCATCGTCGACGCGGCGACGGGCGAGCGGGTGCTGGGGCCGGGGGAGGAAGGGGAGCTGGTGATCCGCGGCCCCCAGGTGATGAAGGGCTACTGGAACCGGCCGGAGGAAACCCAGCACGCCTTGCGGGACGGGTGGCTTTACACCGGCGACATCGCCCGGATGGACGAGGATGGCTTCTTCTACATCGTCGACCGGAAGAAGGACATGATCATCGTCTCGGGTTACAACGTCTACCCCCGGGAGGTGGAGGAGGTTCTCTATACCCACCCGGCGGTACTGGAGGCGGCGGTCATCGGTGTGCCGGACCCCTACAAGGGGGAGGTGCCCCGGGCCTTCGTGGTCTGCAAGCCGGGACAGCAGGTGGCGGAAGAGGAGCTGATCGACTTCTGCCGGCGGCACCTGGCCCCCTACAAGGTGCCCCGGTCGGTGGAGTTCCGCACCGAGCTGCCCAAGACCATGGTCGGGAAGATCCTGCGCCGGGTCCTGCGGGAACAGGCGATGGCCGCGGGGGCCGCGTCTGCGGCCCCGGCCGCTGAAGGGCCGCGTTCCACCGAGGCAGATGGGGCCGGCGCCCCGGCCCGTTCGGGCGGTCCCGGCGCCGGGGAGGCGGGGGCATGATCACCGTCCTGCAGAACCTGGTGGGCGGGCTCTCGGCCGGAAGCCTCTATGCCCTGGTGGCCGTCGGCCTGGTCACCGTGTTCAAGGCGACGGGGATCATCAACTTCGCCCAGGGCGAGATCGCCATGGTGGCGACCTTCCTCGGCCTGGTGGCCCTGCAGCAGATGGGGCTTGGCTACTGGGAGGCCTTCCTCTTCGGTACCCTGGCGGCGGCGGCCCTCGGCCTGCTGCTGGAGCGCCTGTTCCTCCGCCCGCTGCTTCACGTCTCCCACGTCAGCCAGATCATGGTGACCATCGGCCTCGGGATGATCCTCAACGGCATGGCCGGCCTCCAGTGGGGTTACGAGCCGCGGGCGTTCCCGGCGCCCGTGGGCGGGGCGCCCTTGAACCTGGGTGGGGTGGCCGTCAGCGCCGACCACCTGGCGGTCCTGGGGGTCGCGGTGGTGGCCATGTCCGCCCTGTTCCTGTTCTACCGGTATACCCGCCTGGGGGCCGCGGTGCGGGCCGTGGCCCAGAACCTGCCGGCGGCCCAGCTGATGGGGATCCCCGCCGGCCGGGTCTTTGCCGTCAGCTGGGCGGTGGCGGCGGGCCTGGGGGGGATCGCGGGGATGCTGATCGCCCCGGCCACGTCCCTGGAGCCCAACTTCATGGCCGAGGTGCTGATCAAGGGGTTCGCCGCCGCCATCCTCGGCGGGATCACCAGCCTGCCCGGCGCCGTGGTCGGCGGCCTGCTGCTGGGGGTGCTGGAGACGGCCGTGGCCGGCTTCGTCTCCACGGACCTCAAGAACGTGTTCTCCTTCAGCTTGATCCTGCTGGTGCTGATCTTGCGGCCCCACGGGCTGCTCGGCCAGCCGGCCGCGAGGAGGGTCTAGCATGGCCGGTCTCTTCCTGGGCACGCGGCGCAGGACGGCAGAGCCGGTCCCGGGCGCGCCGGCGGGGTCGCCGGGGCCGGCGGCAGGCGGAGCCGCCGGCGGGGCCTTCCACCCTGCCCCATCCGGCCAGGCCGCAGCAGGCCCCGGATCGGCCGGTCGCCGCCGGGGGACGGGCTGGCTGGGCTCCCTGGGGGCGGG
>DATCLH010000137.1:0-5366 GCA_036564035.1 Thermaerobacter sp. | reverse complement strand
ATCCGGTCCCGTCCTCCTCCCACACCACGGCCAGCCGGCCGTCGGGGCCGGCGGCCAGCCGCGGGCGCCACTGGTTGCCCCCGTGGCTGGGGTTCACCGCCAGCGGCGGGCCGGGATCGTCCCCCTCCCCGCCCCATCCCCGGCTGCCCAGTCGCCGCACCATCACCCGGTTGCGTCCCGTGCCCTTGTCCAGCTGCTGCCACGCCACCCAGAGCCGGCCGCGGCGGTCGACGGCCAGGGACGGCGCCCACTGGTTGGCCGGGGCCACCGTTCCGGCCTCCACCGGGCTGGGGTCGGCAGGGTGGACGGGCCCCTGGGCGTCCCATGTGGATCCGCCATCCCTGCTGACCGCCCAGCGGACGTCGGTATCGGGCCGCCGGTCCCGGAGGTCGGTCCAGGCGGCCGCCAGGGCCGGCGGGCCGGCCTGCGGGCTCCCCGGTGGAAGCAGGGCCAGCACCGGGTCCGTGTGCAGGCGCTCGTAGGGACCCCGGGCGTCGTCCACCCGCCGGGGTGGCGAGAAGGTGCGGCCACCGTCGCGACTCACCGCCAGGTACACGTCCCAGCTCTCATCCCGGAAGTCGACCCAGGCCACCGCGACCCGCCCGCCGCCGGCCGCCACCGCCGGCGCCCACCGGTTGTCGAACTGGTGGGGATCGGGCGGGGGCGCGTAGACGGGCGCTGCGGCTTCCCAGGTCCGGCCCCCGTCGCGGCTGCGGGCCAGCCATACGTTCTGCGCCCCGCGGCGGAAGTCGACCCAGACGGCATAAAGGGTGCGGGTTGCCGCGTCGTAGGCCAGGGCCGGCCGCCAGCGGGTCACGGGGTCGGGGCCCCCGTCGACCCGCACTGGTGGGGCGAAGGCGGGGGCAAAGGCTGGGCCGGCCCCCGAGGAACGGGACCGGTCCGGTCCCGGCGCATCGCGGCGATCCGGGCCGGCCGGCGTCGCGGGCAGCGGCCAGGGGCCCGGGATCGTCACGTCGGCGGCGATCACGCTTTCCACATACCCGTTCTCCAGGGCGTCGCCGGAGCCGGGCTGCAACCGGTCCCCCACCGCGGCCAGGTATGCCCGGCGCCGGTCCAGGGGCCAGCCCACGGGGTCGGCCACGACCCAGGGGGCCACCGCCAGGTAACCGTGGTCCGCGGGCTGGCCGATCCAGCCCCAACGGCGCCGGGTCAAAGGACCGTCGGCCAGCACCGCCGACTGCCCGTCGAAGGGCAGTTCGAAGAAGTTCCCCGTCAGCGACGCCGTCACGTTGTAGCGCAAGGCGGGGTACCGCTGCACCGCCGCCCAGCCCCCGGCCTTGAACCCGTCGGGTTCCCAGGCGGGCCGGGTGGCCCAGCGATCGTAGGCTTCGGGCTGGATCACCAGCGCCGCACCGTAGAGGTCGGCCCGGTCGACCAGGTCGACCATCCAGGCGTCCTTGCTGGTCATGAAGGCCAGGGGACCCAGGGCGGTGGGGATCACCCGGAACCGGTCGGCGCCTTCGGCCGACAGGTTGAGCCCCATTTCGGCCC
The DNA here is from genome assembly GCA_036564035.1 of Thermaerobacter sp. Lineage (GTDB taxonomy): Bacteria > Bacillota > Sulfobacillia > Thermaerobacterales > Thermaerobacteraceae > Thermaerobacter. The sequence goes on along the minus strand of DATCLH010000137.1, from coordinate 3,854 downwards.
GCTCCGCCGGGACCAGGTAGACCTTCTTCTGCCGGGCCACGATCCGGCCGTCGGGACCGAAGAGCACCGCCACGTTCCACAGCTCCGGGCTGACCGCCTCGTAGGCGGGTGATCCCCGAGGCCGCAGGGGGTCGCCCAGGAGGGCAGCCCGGGCCGGGTCGGTGACCGGGCGGACCTCGGGGGCGTTGACGTTGGCGCTCAGGTAGACCCCGTACTCCCGGGCGAGCCGGGAGAAGGTCTCGAAGAAGGCCCGCCACTGGGTGTCCGTCAGGGCCAGGAACAGAAGCCGCAGCGGCGGCACGCCGGGGAAGCGGGCCCGGTAGTAGGCGATCTGGGGAGCGTAGGCGGCGGCCAGGGCGGCGAAGGCCTCGGTGGTGGTGGAACGGGCCCGCGCCGCCGCGCCCCGGGGGCCGATGAAGGCGGTGACCAGGGCCGTCTCCTCCGGAAACACCACCAGGTTCGGCCGGTCACGCCGCAGGTGGGGCCGGGCCTGCTCCATCAGCGCCCGCATGTGGGCGTAATAGTCCTCATAACTTTCGGCGTGCTCCAGCCGGTGCTTGTAGCCCACCGCCACCACCCGCACCTCGAGGTCGCCGGTCGCCGCAGGCCGGGCGTCGTCCCCCGCGACGTGGCCGGGTGAGGGGCCGGGTGCTGCGGCGGTCGAACCCCCACCCGGCGAACCGGACCCGGCCGGTGCGGGCGGGCTCGCGGCCGCTTTGGGCAAGGTGAGGGTGCACCAGAGGGCCCGATGGTCCATCCCGCCGCCGGGGCCGCCGTCCAGCCGCCGCGTCCCCGGCGCCTCGCCCAGGGTCCGGCAGGTGCCCGCCAGGAAGGTGCTGGTCACGTGGTCCAGGGTGCGGCGGGGGAAGGCGCCGGCCGGTTCCTCCACGGTGGGCAGGCGCCGGCCCGTGGGCAGCAGGTTGGACGATTCCCCGGCGTGATGGGTGATGTACGGCGGGTCGTGCTCGGCGATGCCCGAGTGGTACCGCAAGGGCCGGTCCGGACCCACCCAGCGGTGCCAGAGGTCGACGTCGGGTCCCGACTGGCGCCAGGGGTCCAGGTTCATGTCACCCATCCAGAGCACGGCCGGCCGCCGGTGGCCCTCCGCCCGCCGCCCCGCAGGCCCGTCGCCCGGCGCCGGCTCCGCCAGCCCGGCCAGCTCCAGGGCCTGGCGGATCTGGGCTTCACGGCAGCGGGCGCCCTGGGCTGGATCGGCCACCCCCGAGTCGGGGTGGGCCAGGATCAGGCGGAACCGCCCGACGGGCGAGCGGGTGACGGTCACGGCGTTGACGGTGAAGCCGGGATCGCAGCCCGGAACGGGCGGCGCCGTCTCCAGCCCGTGCAGGACGAACCCGCCCGGCCGGGAGACGGCCGCCAGGCGCACCCGGCCGTCCCGGGCCGCCACGCAGTCCCAGCCGAAGCGGGCGTCGCAGGCGATCTGATACCCCGGCCCCACCAGCCGCTGTACCTGGAAGGCAGGCCGCCCTGAACCGGACGAACCGGCGGCCCGCAGCGGGTTTCGCCAGCAGACCTTCTGGGGGTCGGGTTCGGGGGTGCCCCCGTAGAGGGTGGCGCACCGGTCGTCGGGCCAGACCTCAATGAGCCCGATCAGGTCGGGCCGAAGCTGCTGGATGGCCCGGGCGATCCGGGCCTCCACCCGGCGGAAGCAGAGCTTGAAGGCGTAAGGCTGGCAGTGGGCGTTGCTGTTCCCCACGTTGGCCAGCAGCAAGGTCAGGGTCCGGTCCGGGACCCCACCGCTCAGGGGCGGGCCACCCGTCGCCGCAGGGCGCCCGGTGGGGTCGCCCGCCTCGGCGGGTGCCGGTTCCACCGCCGGGGGGCGATGGGTGCCGTAGGCCGGCGGGGGTGCGGTCGTCCCCAGAATGGCGGCGATGGCGAGGACCAGGCTGAGGGCCGGCCTCCACCGGGGCCACGGGCGCCGGGCCGGAGGCCGGTTCCACCGGGCCGGGGGCCGGTTCCACCGGGTCGGGGGCATGGTCCCACCTCCTAGTCCCGCAGCCGCAGGACGGCGCGGGCGGCGTCTTCGCCGGAGCGCACGGCGCCGTCGAAGTACCCGTTCCAGATCAGGGCCGTCTCCGTCCCCGCCCAGTGGATGCGGCCGATGGGCTCCCGCAGGGCGTGGCCGTAGGCGGTCCACACCCCCGGCGGGAAGTAGCCGGCGTAACACCCCCGGGTCCAGGGGTCCTGGGACCAGTCCCGTTCGATGTACTGGCGAACCAGGGCGGCCTTGGGGCCGAAGTAGCGGACGAAGCACTCGATGACCCGGCGGCGGCGGGTGCGGGCGTCCCAGCGGGCGGCGACCCGGGCGTCGTCCCCCTCGATGAAGCCCAGCAGGACGCCGGGGCGGCCGTCGGGCGGGGAATTGTCGAAGGTGACCTTGACGGGGCCCGTGTCGCTGGTGGCCTGGCCTGCCAGGCCGTCATCCCGCCAGAAGGGGCGGTCGTAGACGCACTGGACCTTGATCACGCTGCCCTGGGGGACCCGCTGGGTGAGCTGGTCCCGCCAGCCGGGCAGCGGCGGGTCGTACTGCAGCCGGCCGGTCAGGGTGGGGGCCATGGCCACGATGACCCGGCGGGCCTCGACCCGAAATCCCTCGCCTTCCACCGCCACCCCCCACCGGCCCTGGCGGATGCGCTGCACCGGCGACGCGGGCCGCACCCGCCGGCCCAGCCGCTGGGCGACCCGCTCGGCGACCCGCTGGGACCCGCCGACGAACCGCCGTTCCTGGGCCCCGCCGGCCGTGTTGACCAGCCGCTCCAGGCTGCCGGCGGAGTGGACGTAGAACAGCACGTGGAGCAGGGAGACGTCCTCCGGCTCGCAGGCGAAGACCGCCTGGATCGCCAGGCGCACCAGCTCCCGGCCGCCGGGGGTGGCAAGGTGATCCCGCATCCAGGTGGCGAAGGTCTGCCCGTCCCATTCCCGGGCCCGGGGGGCGGTCCAGGGTTTGTCCAGCGGCACCTGCCAGGCCATGCGGTCGAGGAGGGCCAGGGCGGCGGCCGCCTCGGCGTAGGCGGCGGGGTCGGAGGTGGGGATGCGGCCGTCGTAGCGGGTCAGGCGCCCGTTGCGGTAGTCCACGTACTGGCCGGTGTTGTAGGTGGGGAAGGTGCCCACGCCCACCTCCTTGGCCATGGCCAGGATCCGGTCCTGGGTCGGCCCGACCCACTGGCCGCCGACCTCGACCACCTTGCCGCTGCCCAGGGGATGGTTGAGGACCCGGCCGCCCACCCGCCGGCGAGCCTCCAGGAGCAGCACGTCCCGCCCGGCCCGGGCCAGGTCGCGGGCCGCCGCCAGCCCCGCGAAGCCGGCGCCGATCACCACCACGTCGGCTTGCAGCCGGCCGCGGGCCGGCTCCCCCAGTCCCGGGGTGACCTCCCAGGCCGGGCCGGCCTCCGCCGTCCCCCCCTCGCCGGTGGAACCGGCGGAGCCCGCCGCCGCGGGCCCGGCCGGCCTTCCGCCCGCCGCGCCCGCTGGCCGGGGGCGGGCGAGCCAGGCGGTCAGGCCGGCGCTGGCCGCCACCCAGTATCCTCCCGCCAGGCCGGCCCAGCGCAGGAACTGGCGACGGCTCAGGCCTGCACCGTCCGGCGCGGGCTCCCCCCGGCCGGCCGCCGGCGCCGGGGAGGCCGGGTCGCCCCGGGCCGGGGCCGGTTCGTCCCGGGACGGATCCCCCGCAGGATGCTCCGGATGATCGGGATGGGTCATGGCGACGCCCCCCTCCGAGCGTCCCACCCCGTGACTCCCCCACTTTCCTTTGCGTACGGCCCCGGGGTTTTCTGCGGGTGCGCCGGCCGGGCGGGGCCCGGTGCCTTTCAACCGGGGGCCCTGTGCGCTAGAAAGAG
>DATCLH010000136.1:0-4883 GCA_036564035.1 Thermaerobacter sp. | reverse complement strand
GGCCCTGGAGCGGCACGTGGCGGCCCGCTGGCGGCCCTGGCTGGAGTCGGGCCGGCTCGTCCTGCGCCGCTTCCCCGACTACCGCACGGTGAACAACGCGGGCACAGTCTACTTCGCCCGGGAGGCCTTCGCGGAGCCCTGCCTCTTGCTCAACTCCGACATCGTCTACCATCCGGCGGTGCTGGCCCGGGCGGTGGAGCAGGTGGCGGCCGATCCCGGCCAGTCCTTCCTGGTGGTCGACGGCTCGGTCGACCTGGCGGAGGAGGAGATGAAGGTCGCCTTGGACGGGGCCGGGTTCGTCCGGGCGGTGAGCAAGCAGCTGGCGCCGGCCGAGGCGGCGGGCGAGTACATCGGCATCCTCTACCTGACGCCGGCCGACGCCGCCCGGGTGCTGGACCTGACGGCCCGGGTTCTGGCCGCCGGCACGACCCACCTGTACTACGAAGACGCCATCCACCGGTGCCTGGGCGACCTGCGGCTGCGGGCGCTGTTCATCGACGGCCTGCCCTGGACCGAGGTGGACACGCCCGACGACTACCGGCGGGCCCGGGCGATCTACGCGGCCCTCGGCGGCGGGGCGGGGACCGGCGAAGGCGGGGGACCGGGCGGTGCGGCCGGCACGGCGCATTGAGGTCAGCCGGGTCCTCAAGGTGGTCGAGTCGACCGCCGAGGGCGCCCGCCGGCTGGCCGAGGCCCTGGAGCTCTTGGAGGTGGGCCGGCCCGCCGTCCTCTCCGGACCGGGACGAACCCGCCAGCTGGCGGCCGACCTGATGGCCGGCGCCGGGGACCTGGGCCTGGGGGAACGGGGGAGGGTGGCCGGCCGGGAGCAAAAGACCGCGGGCGCCGGCGGAAGCCGGCCGGCTCCGAGCGAGTCCGGCGGACCCGGGGAACCGGGGCAAGGGGAGGGGGACGTCCCCCCGGGGCCCTGGATCGTCCACGCCCCGACTCTGGCCGAGAGCGACCGGCTGGCGGAGCTGGCGGCCGCGGCCGGAGCCGACGGGATCATCGCCGTGGGCGGCGGCAGCGTGCTCGATACGGGCAAGCACGTGGCGGCCCGGCTCGACCTGCCCCTGGTGGTCGTGCCGACCCAGATCTCCCACGACGGCATCGTCTCCCCGGTGGCGGTGCTGCGCGGGCCGGACCAGCGCAAGCACAGCCTGGCGGCGTCCATGCCGGCCGCGGTCATCGCCCCCCTGCACTGGATCGCCGAGGCGCCCCGGTCCATGATCCTGGCGGGGATCGGGGATCTGCTCTCCAACCTGTCGGCGGTGGAGGACTGGCGGCTCGCCGCGGACCACGGCCGCGACCGGTTCGACGACTTCTCCGCCTTCCTGGCCCGCCACGCCGCCCGGTCGGTGCTGCGGGTCCTGGCGGCCGGAGGGGCCGATGACCCGGCCTTCCTGGAGGACCCGGCCTTCGTCGTCGAACTGCTGGAGGGCCTGATGCTCAGCGGCCTGGCCATGGCCATCGCCGGGACGAGCCGGCCCTGCAGCGGCAGCGAGCACCTTCTCAGCCACGCCATCGACTATCTCTACGGCGGGGTGGCGGCCCACGGCCTGCAGGTCGCCGCCGCCACGGTGCCCATGCTACGCCTGCAGGGCCAGGACGAGCTGGCCCGGGAGGTGGAGGGGGTCTTCCGGAAGCTGGGGATCCCCTGCCACCTGGCGGCCCTGGGCCTCGGGCCCGACGCCATCGCCGCGGCGGCCCGGCAGGCGCCGGCCATGCGCCCGGGCCGCTTCACCATCCTCGACGTGGTGGAACCGGCGGCGGTGGCGCGGGCGCTGGCGGGTTGACGGGAGGACGGCGTCTTTGTCGCGACAACGGCTGGCTCGCTCGGTGGGCCTGTTCGTCCTGCTCACCACCATCGGGCGCATCCTGGGGTTCGGGCGGGAGATGGCGCTGGCCGCGGTCTTCGGTGCCAGCGACGTCAGCGACGCCTACACCATCAGCTTCTCCATCCCGGGGGTGCTGTTCGTCGCCTTCGGCACCGCCATCACCACGGTGATGGTGCCGATGCTGGCAGCCCACCGGGGCCGGGGCGACCTGGACCGCTTCCGGCGCCTGGCGTGGACCCTGTTCCACACCCTGCTGCTGCTCCTGCTGGTCCTGCTGGCGGTGGCGATGGCCGGCGCGGGGGGCCTGGTGCGCCTGTTCGCCCCGGGCTTCGCGGGCGAGCAGTTCGAGCTGGCCCGGCGGCTCACCCTGATCATGCTGCCCGGCATCGTCTTCATGGGCATGGAGGGGTGGATGGAGGGGGTCCTCAACGCCAGCAAGCGGTTCACGGCGCCGGCGGCCGCCTCCATCCCGATGAACCTGGTGCTGATCGCCGGCACCTGGTTCCTCGGCAGCCGCTACGGCGTCGAGGCCGTGGCCTGGGCGACCCTGGCGGGCTTCGCCTCCCAGTTGCTGCTGCAGTGGGGCGCCCTGCGGCGCGCGGGGGTGGGGTACCTGCCAGTGCTGGAACTGGGGGACCCCGAGCTGGCGGTGGCGGCGCGGCGGACGGTGCCGGTTCTTCTGGCGACGGTGACCCGCCAGGCCAGCCAGGTGGTGAACCGGGCCCTGGCGTCGGGCCTGCCCGCCGGCAGCGCCGCGGCCCTGTCCTTCGCCTACCGGGTCTACCAGCTGCCCCTGGGCCTGTTGGCGATCCCCCTGGTGACGGTGCTCTATCCCGAGATGGCGGAGCAGGGGTCCCAGCAGCGGATGAAGGCCCTCTCGGCCACCCTGAACCGGGCCCTGCGGCTGCTGACCTTCATCATGGCGCCGCTGACGGTGGGCACCCTGCTGCTGCGGGAAGAGGTCACCGCCCTGATCTACCAGCGGGGCGCCTTCGACGCCCACGACACGGTGATGACCGCCACCGCCCTGCTCTTTTACGCCCTGGGCATGGTGCCCTTCGCCTGGCGGGAGCTTCTGGCGCGGGCGATGTACAGCCTGGGCGACACCCGCACGCCGGCCACCAACGGCATGATGTCCATGGGGCTCAGCATCGTGCTGGCGCTGGTGCTGGTGCGGTTCCTGGACCACGGGGGCATCGCCCTGGCCACGTCCCTGTCGACCTGGTGGGCGGCTCTGGTGCTGATCCTGCGGCTGCGCCGCCGCTACCGGGAGCTGCGGTTCCGGTCCCTGGCCGTGGGGGTGGTGCAGGCGGCGCTGGCCACGGCGGCCATGGCTGCGGTGGTGGAGGTGCTCCACGGCCCGGTGATGGGCGGAGTGGGCCGGCTGCTGGCCGGCTCTGGCTTCGGCTCCGGGTTCTGGCCCCGGCTGGTGGGCACGGGCCTGCTGGCCGCCGCCGGCGCCGCGGCGTACGCCCTGATGCTGGTTCTTCTCCAGGTGGAAGAGCGCCATTACCTGGCCGACCTGGTCCGCCGCCGGGGGCCTCGCCGGGCCCGCGGCGGACCGGTGGAAGGGACGCAGTGACGCGGGTACGGGGCCGGGGCCGCGGCAGGGGCCGGTGGCGGCGGGAAGGCGGGACGGTGGGTTTAGGGGCGGGCGGTGGGCCCGGGGCGGCCGCCGCCGCTGCCGAAGGAGGGACTGCAACTTGGACGAACCGGCGCGCACCATGGCCGGCCCGGCGGGGGCCGGGGAGGACCGCCGCCGCATGGTCAAAGCCCAGGACGCCTGGTGGACGGTGCTGGCCATCGACCCCCTGGCGGTGCCGATGACCCTCTGGATCGCCCACCACACCCGGCTGACGCCGAACATGGTCACCGCCATCGCCAACGTCATCGGCTTCGGGGCGGGCCTGGCCTTCCTCGGCGGCTGGCTGTGGCTGGGGGCCGTCCTCTACCAGGTGGCCTTCCTGTTCGACTGCATCGACGGCAAGCTGGCCCGCTACAAGCGGATGAGCTCGCCCGTCGGCGCCTTCCTGGACTGGATGCTGGACCGGTCGATGGACGTCTACGCCGCGATCACCCTGGCCGCCGGCGCCTGGCGGCGAAGCGGCGATCCCCAGGTGCTGATCGCCGGCCTCGTCTGGCTCGGGCTGTTCTGCATCCGCTACCTGATGGTGCAGCGGCGCCACGTGCTGCTGGGCTTCGGGCGCGAGCCCGCGACCTCGGTGCGGCGCACCGTGGGCCGGCACGGCCTGGCCCGCCGCTGGATCGAGTTCTGCCGGCGCCACCGGCTCTACCCGGTACCCAGCAACATCGAGATCTTCCTCGTGACCTTCACGGTGTTCCCGCTGGCCGGCCGGCCCCTGTGGGGCTTCTGGCTGGGTGCGGCAGCCTTTGCCTTCCTGTCCGCGACGGGGCTCCGGACGGTTTTGCGGGAGCTGGCGCGGGGCGAGGGGCTGCGCGAAGGGCCGGAAGACTAGATCCTGCAGCGGCTGGACGACATCAAGCGGGATCAGGACCGGACCCACGGCCAAATCGATGACGTGCGCCGGCGGAGTGTTCCCCTTTACCCCGCCCGGCCCCCCAGGTACGCCGCCCGGATCTGCTCGCTCTGGCGCAGGGCCTCGGCCGGCCCTTCCAGGACGATCCGGCCCGTCTCCAGCACGTAGGCGCGGTGGGCGATGGACAGGGCCATATGGGCGTTCTGCTCCACCAGGAGGATCGTGGTCCCCTGGCCGTTGATCTCCTTGATGACCTCGAAGATCGTCCGCACCAGCAGCGGGGCCAGGCCGAGCGACGGTTCGTCCAGAAGGAGCAGCCGCGGCCGGGCCATCAGGGCACGGCCGATGGCCAGCATCTGCTGCTCACCACCGGAAAGCGTGCCTCCCAGCTGGTCGCGCCGTTCCTTGAGCCGAGGGAACAGCTCGAACACCCGCTCGAAGTCCTCGGCGATGGCCGCCTTGTCCTTGCGGGTGTAGCACCCCATGTCCAGGTTCTCCATCACCGTCATGCCAGGGAACACCCCGCGGCCCTCCGGCGACTGGCAGATAC
>DATCLH010000135.1:0-8486 GCA_036564035.1 Thermaerobacter sp. | reverse complement strand
ACCGACGCTTGCCCTTCGCCTGCCATGCATCTTCCCCCGGCGCACCCGCGGCGCCTGCGGCGCTCCCCGGGGCAGGAAATTTCGTCAACACGCGGGACATGATTCATTTTACCCTTCCTGGTACCGGGCCGCCAGCGCCTGAAGCCGCCGGATCCGGTGCCCCACGGCGGACTTGGAGAGGGGTGGATCCAGCATCTGGCCCAAATCCCGCAGGCTGGCGGAGGGGTGCTCGATCCGGGCCCGGGCCACCTCCCTCAAGGAGGGCGGCAGCCCCTCCCAGCCCACCGCCTCCACCAGCCGGCGGATCGCCGCCACCTGGCGCAGGCCGGCGTCCACCGCCTTGCGCAGGTTGGCCGTCTCGGCGTTGACCAGGCGGTTGACCTGGTTCCGCACGCCCCGCACCACCCGGTGGTTCTCCAGGGCCAGGACGGCCTGATGGGCCCCCAGCCGGCCGAGGAACTCGGCGATCTGGTCGGCCTCCTTAAGGTAGAGCCCCACCCGGCCGCGGCGCCGGGCCCGTCCCGGCCGCAGGCCCCAGCGCCGCAGCTCCGCCGCCACCTGCCGGGCCACGGTCACCCCGGGCACGACCACCTCCGCGTGGTAGCCGTGCCCGGGCCCGCTGACGCTGCCGGCGCCCAGGAAGAGGCCGCGCAGGAAGGCCTCCCGGTCCGCCCGCCGCCGGGGCCGCTCCCCCGCCGCGGGGTCGGGCAGCCCCTCAAGGACCCAGGGCCGGCCGGCGCTGCGGCCCGCATCGGTGGAAGCGGTAGCCGAAGCCTCGCTGGCGCCGCCTGTGCCGCCGGGGCCGCCGGTGCCGCCGGTGTCGCGGCCATCGCCGGCCTCGCCGGGCGCCTCGTCCAGCCACAGCTCGTAGACGTTGCCCCGCCCCAGCCGGCCCCGGCGGTCCACCACCAGCCGCGGGCGGACGCCGTACCGGGCCCGCACCAGCCGCACCAGGAGGCGGGCCGTGGCGGCGCTCTCGGTGCGCCAGCGCCAGGCGCCGCCGGCCACCGGGGCCCCGCAGCCCAGGCAGAGCCCGGCCAGCTCCCAGGCCAGGGCCCCGGCATCGGCCGGCCAGAGGCGGGCCAGTTCGTCCTTCACCTGGCCCGAGAAGGTCTCCCGGATCAACGGCATCCCTCCCGGCCGCCGGCCCGGGGGCCTCAGGCGTCGCGGGCCACCCGGGCCGGTTCGTCCGCGCCCGTCTCCTCGCGCCAGAGGCGCTCGCCCAGGAGGAAGAAGTCCAGCCGCCGGCGGGGGTTCACCCGGGGGCGCGCCGCCAGCAGCACCCGCAAAAGGGCCCGGGCCAGCCGCTGGGGATCGTGGCGGACCAGGTCGTCGCCCGCCAGGAGGCGCGCCGTGTGGACCTGCAGGCCCATCTGCCGCAGCCGCTCCCGGTCCAGCCGGACGACCTCCTGGCCCTGCTGCCGGTACCGCTCCAAAAGCGCCGCCGGCGGCTGCTGGACGTTGACCAGGACGTGGTGGAACAGGCCGGGGCCCACGGCGTCGATGAGGGCCCGGGCGTGGTCGGCGGCGGTGTAGCCCGTGGTCTCGCCCGGCTGGGTCATGGCGTTGATCACCAGCACCTTGACCGCCCGGGAGCGGCGCAGCGCGTCGCGGATCCCGGGGATGAGAAGGTTTGGCAGGATGCTGGTGTACAGGCTCCCCGGCCCCAGGACGATCAGGTCCGCGCCTTCGATGGCCTCCACGGCCGCCGGCGGCGGCTCCGCCCCCGGGGGTTCCAGCCACACCTTCTCGATGGGCGCGGCATCGGCGGCGATGGCCGACTCCCCGCGCACGATCCGGCCGTCGGCCATGCGGGCCACCAGGGTGACGGGCGTCAGGGTCGACGGCAGCACCTGCCCGCGCACGGCCAGCACCTTGCTGGACTCGTAGACCGCCTGCTCGAAGTCGCCCAGCAGTTCCGCCAGGGCTCCGATGAACAGGTTGCCCAGGCTGTGACCGGCCAGGGTCCCCTGGGTGAAGCGGTGCTGGAAAAGCTGGGCCATCAGCGGCTCGGCGTCGGCCAGGGCGACCAGGCAGTTGCGGATGTCGCCGGGCGGCAGGATGCCCAGCTCGCCCCGCAAGCGCCCGGAGCTGCCGCCGTCATCGGCCACGGTGACGATGGCGGTGACGTTGCCGGTGTACTCCTTGAGCCCGCGCAACAGGACCGACAGGCCGGTTCCACCGCCGATGGCCACGACCCGGGGCCCCCGGTTGAGCCGCCGGCGCAGGACCAAGCGGTCCATGGCGCCGCCGTTGGCGCCGCCCGCCGGGGTCAGCAGCTCGGCCACCACCCGCAGGACGCGGTAGGTGGCGGCCATGGCCAGCAGGGCGCCGGCCACCATGACCAGCACCCCCGGCCACGGTCCGGGGACGAACCGGCCCGTCACCGCCTCCAGCTGGCGGCGCAACCACCCCTCGGCCGCCGCCCAGAGGTCGGCGCCGGCGGCCATGGCCCCGCCCAGGGCGACCAGGTAGAGGCCCGCGGCGAAGACCACCAGCCATCGCTTGATGCGCAGGCCCGGCAGGAGCCAGTATGCCAGCTTCATCCATCATCCTCGCTTCCCCTGGGCCCGCTCCGCCAGGGAGCGCTCCACGTCCCGATGTTCCACCAGCACCCGGTGCCCCTGGTTGCGCAGGTGGGCCGCCAGGGCTTCGGCGATCACCACCGAGCGGTGCTGGCCGCCGGTGCAGCCCACGGCCACGGTGAGCTGGGTCTTGCCCTCGTTGATGTACTGGGGCAACAGGAAGTCCAGCAGCTCCTGCAGCTGCTCGAGCAGCCGGCGCGCGCTGGGCCAGCGCAGCACGTACTCCCGCACCCGGTCGTCCAGGCCCGTCATGGGCTGCAGGTCGGGGACGTAGTGGGGATTGGGCAGGAAGCGGACGTCGAAGACCAGGTCCGCGTCCGCCGGCAACCCGTAGCGGAAGCCGAAGCTCACCACGTGGGCGATCAGCCGCGGCGTCTCCGGCCCGCCCCACAGGTCGGCGATGCGCTCCCGCAGCTGCCGGGGCGTCAGCTCGCTGGTATCCAGGATCACGTGGGCCCGGCCCCGCAGGGCACCCAGGCGCTGGCGCTCGGCCCGGATGCCCTCCAGCAGCCGCCCCTGGGGAGCCAGGGGGTGGCGCCGCCGGGTCTCCTTGAAACGCTTGACCAGCGCTTCGTCGGACGCCTCCAGGAACACGATCCGGTAGAACACGCCGGCCTTGTCCAGCTCCTGCAGGGCTTCCACGGCCTGGTCGAACCAGTCCCCCCCGCGCACGTCCATGACCACGGCGACCCGGCGCACCGGGCTGTCGGGCTGGCGGCACAGGGCGGCGAAGGGCGCCAGGAGGGCGGGGGGCAGGTTGTCGACGCAGAAGAACCCGAGGTCTTCCAGGGCGTGGATGGCCTGGGTCTTGCCAGCTCCCGACAGGCCGGTCACCACCACCAGCTGCAGGTCACGGCCGGCCCCGGTGCCGCCCTGGGCCTCCGCTTTGGCCTCGGGCGCCGGCGCCGGCGTCCCGTCGCGGGTCCGCCCCTCGCCGGCGTTGGCGGCCGTGTCTCCCGGCTGGGCCGCGGGCGCGCCCACGGCCGGCAGCGGGGATCCCTCCATGCCCCTCACCTCCTTGCCCGGGTCCGGCGGGCCGCGCCGGGCGCCGGCGGCTCCCGGCGCCGGCGGCCCAGCGGGTGCCCGCTCCCCGTCCCGAGCGAGCCCAGCGGCGGTCGAGCCCCGAATGGATGGTTTGGGCTCCGATACCCGGCCTGGGCTCCGATGCCCTGGGATCATTTATCCTTCAAATCTTCCGCCGGGAAAAGGAACGTTCCTCCTGCGCCTCCGGCCTCCCACCGCGGCGGGTGCCGGTGCCGGGTGCTGACGGGATGGGTGACGCCCGGCGGGCTTCCCCCGGGCCTGGGGCGGGCGCGGCGGGCGCTGGTTCCGGGCGCTGCAGGATCGCCATCACCAGCCGGTGATCGGAAGCGGCGTGATCCAGCACGGCCCGCGCCCGCACCTGCCAGCCCGCCACCCAGATCAGGTCGATGGCCGCCCCCCTTGCGGCCGCCGGTTCCACCCCCACCCAGCGGGGCCGGCCCGCCTCCCCGCCGGTGGCCGGATAGGTCGGCGCGGTCCGTCCGCCGGCCAGCGCACAGGTCAGCACCTGCCGCAGCGGTGCCAGCTCGGGGGCATCCGCGGGGGCGTTGAAATCCCCCACCAGCACCACCGGCCCCGCCCGGCGCAAGCGGGCCGCCCGCTCCGCCAGGGCCCGGGCCTGGGCCACCCGCTCCGCGGCGGAGAGCCCCAGGTGGGTGACCCCGAGCCAGGCCGGTTCGTCCCGGCCGTCCGGCGCGGCCACCTGGAGCCAGAGGCAGGCACGGGGCTCGCCCCGGGAGGGAAGCCGCTGGGGATCGACCCGGAGGACGGTCCCGCGGGCCCCCGGCCCGGGCTCGGTCCCGGTCGCCGGGGGTCCGAACCAGGCCAGTCCATAGGGCCCGCCCCACTGCACGGTGGCGTGGAAGAACCAGGGCCGGCCCAGGGCCGACCCCAGCCACGCCGCCTGGTGGATGCCCCCGCTGCGCCGCCGGCCGCCGTCCACCTCCTGCAGGCCGACCCAGTGGGGATCGGCCTGCTCGAGCACGCGGCGGATCCCCTCCAGGTCGACCCGGCCGTCCAGGCCCCGGCCGTGGCGGATGTTCCAGGTGGCGACGCGCCACCCCCCGTCCAGCCGCTGCGCCAGGTCCCTGCACCTCCCCGCCGGCCAGCGGGGCCCGGGGCTTCCCGCCCGGGTCCCTAGCCCGCGGCGGCGCCGTCCCCTCCGTCCTCCCGGCGCGGCCGCGCCGCCCGGTGCCAGCCCCGTTCCATCAAGACGCCGGCCATGTAGGCCAAGAGGATCGTCGGGATCAGCAGCCCGGCGAAGTTGGTCCAGAAGATCCCCACCGCCAGCAGCACCGCGCACACCGTCAGGGCGGTGCGCATCTCGCCGCGCACCCCCCAGGAGATCCCGAGGGCGATGGTGGCGATGCTGATGAGGATCTTCCCGATCAGCAGAAGGATGTCCAGGATGTCCATCCCCGGCCTCCTTCCCCGTGCGGCCTGGTCAGGCCCTGCGCGGCCCTGACGGGCTGCGCTGCCCGCCGGCGCCGGCGGGCCCGCGGCCCGCGCTGGGCCTCGTGGTCCCATTTTGCCTTATCCCGTGTCCTCCGCCATCTCCGGCACGGGATGGGGCGGCCTGCGACCTTGGAGCACGGCGGCGCAGTTCTCGGCCGCCAGCCGGGCCATGCGCCAGCGGGCGCGGCCGGTGGCGCTGCCGACGTGGGGCAGGGCGATCACGTTGGGCAGCTGCAGCAGCGGGTGGTCGGGAGGAACCGGCTCCCGGTCGTAGACGTCCAGCCCCGCCATGGCCGGCCGCCCCCGGCGCAGCGCCTCCACCAGGGCCGCCTCGTCGACCACGCCGCCCCGCGCCGTGTTGACCAGGATGGCGCCCGGCTTCATCAGGGCCAGCCGGCGCCCGTCGATCAGATGCCGGGTTTCCGCCGTCAGGGGCACGTGGAGGCTGACCACATCGGCCTCGGCCAGCAGCTCGTCCAGCCCCCGGTACTGGGCCCCCAGCTCCGCCTCGGCCTCCGCATCCCGGCGGCGGCTGAAGTACAGGATGCGCATCCCGAAGGCGCGGGCCCGCCGGGCCACCGCCCGGCCGATCCGGCCCAGGCCGACGATGCCCAGGGTGGCGCCGTCCAGCTCAAGGCCAAGCCATTGCAGGGGGTGCCAGGTGGTCCAGCGGCCGGCCCGCAGGTCCGCCTCCGCCTGGGGCAACCGCCGGGCGCAGGCCAGGATCAGGGCGAAGGCCAGGTCGGCGGTGGCCTCGGTGAGCACGCCCGGCGTGTGGGTGACCAGGATGCCCCGGCGCCGCGCCGCCGCCACGTCCACGTTGTCATAGCCCACGGCGCAGTTGCTCACCACCCGCAGGCGCGGCGCGCGGGCCAGCAGCCCATCGTCAATGCGGTCGGTGACCATGGTGATCACCCCATCGACCTCGGCCAGCCGGCGGGCCAGCTCCTCCCGCGGCGGCGGGAGGAACTCGGGCCACACCACCACCTCCGCCCACCCTTCCAGGGGAGCCAGGCTGCCGTCGGGGACCTGGCGGGTGACGAAGACCCGCGGGCGCTGGTGCACGGCGATCCCTCCTCGCTGGGGCGAAGACGGGGCGCGGTCTTGAGGGGCGCGGCCTTCACCGGCGGCGTCCGTTGGCACGGCCTTCACCGGCGGCGCGGCCTGCGCGGCGCGGCGTCCGCTGGTACGGCGTCCGCGGCACGGCCTTGGCAGCCGTGGGCGCCGGCGACCCCTCGTTGCCAGGGCTCCCGCCCCGCCAGGGGCCCGAAGCCCGCCGCAGGAACCCCGGCCCGCCCCCGTCCCGGGATGGTCCCGGCGGGCCCTGGGTATGGTGGAACGACGCCCGCTCAAAAACCCGCGTGAACAAAAACCCGCGTGAAAAAGAACGCAGAAGAACGGAACCCGCCGGTACCCGGGCCCCGGCCCCTTCTCTGCTACGGCATCGGACCGCCCGTTCCTTGCACCCTTGCGGAAGAACCGGCCCGCCGCGCCGCCCCACTCGACGCCGCGCAGAACCAATCCAAGCCGCACCGAGCCGCTTCATGCCGCCCCCACCCGCTTTTGCTGCCACGAACCGCTCCAGGCTGCTGGGAAGAGCGCGTCAGCCCCACAGAAAAGCCCGGCTCCCCGCCGCAAAAGCGGCTTCCGCCTCGGATGGGACCCGAACTATAATGGGCAAGGCATCGAGGCCCGTTCAGGGAGCCGCAACCGGCCGCCGGACAGGCCCGCTGCCGCCGGATCGCCCCGGGGTCGCCGCCCGGGCGCCGGCGGCGGTGCCGGCCGCCAACGGTGAGGTGGTTCGTCCCGGAGAGAGCGCCCGGCCAAAGGGGGGATCCAGCCGTGCAGGCCGCCGAGTGGGCCCGCGACATCAGCGACATCCTCCACGGCGAGGACGAACAGGGCGCCCTGGAACGGCTGGCCCGGTTGCAGCCCTTCGACCGGGCGGAGGTCCTGACCCAACTGGAGCCGGCAGACCGCCTGCGGCTGGTCCGCAGCATGCCGGTGCCGCTGGCCGCCGAGACCCTGGAATACCTGGAGCCGGAAGCCCAGTACCGGATCCTCGACCACCTGGACGAATCCCTGGCGGCGGCCCTTTTGCGGGAGATGTCCAGCGACACGGTGGTCGACCTGCTGCTCGCCCTCCACCCCCTCCAGGCGGCGCGGCTGAAGGCGTGGTTGCCCGACGCCTACCGGCAGCGCATCGACACCCTGATGACCTTCCCGGAGAACACGGCGGGCAGCCTGGCAACCATCGAGTACATCGCCGCCCGGGAAGGCTGGACCGTCCAGCAGGCCCTGGACCACGTGCGCAAGGTGGGACACGACGCCGAGGTGGTGTCCTACGTCTACGTGGTGGACGCCCGGGGGCGGCTGGTGCGGGTCGCCTCCCTGCGCGAGCTGATCCTGGCCGATCCCCAGGCGCCCCTGGCCGCCGTCGGGCGGGACCAGGTCATCGCCGTGCGCGCCAGCGCCGACCGGGAGGAGGCGGCGCGGCTCCTGACCAACTATGACTTCGTCGCCCTGCCCGTGGTCGACGACCAGAACCGGCTCCTGGGCATCATCACCATCGACGACATCGTGGACGTGATCCACCGGGAGGCCACCGAGGACATCCAGCGCCTGGGCGGCAGCGTCCCCCTGGCGGAGTCGTACTTCAAGACGCCGGTGCCGGTGCTGTTCCGCAAGCGGGTGGGGTGGTTGCTCACCCTGTTCCTGGCCGAAGCCTACACCAGCACGGTCCTCCATCATTTCGAGGGCGTCCTCGCCCGGGTGGTGGGACTGACCTTTTTCATCCCCCTGCTGATCGGCACCGGGGGCAACACCGGCAGCCAGACGGTGGCCACCCTGGTGCGGGCCCTGGCGGTGGGCGAGGTGACCTTCCGGGACATGTTGCGGGTCCTGGCCCGGGAGGTGGCCACGGGCACCCTGCTGGGCGCCGTGATGGCCGCCGCCGCCCTGGTCCGCGCCTACATGCTGGGCGTGGGGAACCCCTTGGGGCCAGTGGTGGCGGTGACGGCGTTGTTCATCGTCGTCTGGGCGTCCATGGTGTCGGCGGTGCTGCCCCTCCTGCTCCACCGCCTGCGGGTCGACCCGGCGGTGGTGTCGGGCCCCTTCATCACCACCCTGGTCGACGGTACGGGCCTGTTCATCTACTTTTCCGTCGCCCGGGCCCTGCTCGATCTCTGACGACGCCGCGGCGGTCGCGGACCGGGGCGCGCCGGTGGGTTCGGGAACGCCGGCGGGTGACGGGGTGCGCCGGCGGGAACCACCCTTAGCGTGCGGAGCGCATGTGGCCATGCACGATCGCCACACCACACCCCATCCCGGCGCGTCGAACCGGCCCCGGCCGCCCGCGATCCCCGGCCTCCCGGCGGGCCCCGGTGCAGTCCCGCCGGGATGGGG
>DATCLH010000134.1:0-20603 GCA_036564035.1 Thermaerobacter sp. | reverse complement strand
TCGTCGTGGTCGCCCGGGAGGCGTCGGCGGGCATCGATTACCCGACGGCGGTTCGCGCCCTGGAAGACGTCCTGCGGAAGGCACGGATCCTGAGGCCCCCTTCGCCAGGGGGCCTTCACGATGCCGGCGATCCCCGCCCGTTCCCGGAGGGCGGGCCCCCGGGCGGATCCCCCGGGGCCCGGCCGGTCGTCGCGGGAGGACCGGCTGGCGGTGCCCTGGCGCCGGATCGTCCGGTGCGGGGGCAGGGAGGCGGCGCCCACGCGCCGTCCCAGCGGGAAGCGGGCGACGGCGCGGAACCAGGGGGGCGGGAGCGGTGTTGACCCAGGCCGTCCTGCTCGTGCTCCGGTTCTACCGGCGGTGGATCTCGCCGCTCAAGCCGCCCTCGTGCCGCTACACGCCCACGTGTTCCGCCTATGCCGTGGAGGCGGTCCTGCGGTATGGCGCCCTGCGGGGCGGGTGGCTGGCGGTGCGGCGGGTGCTGCGGTGCCATCCCTGGGCCCGCGGGGGCTACGACCCGGTCCCGTGAAGGGTCCTCCGGGCGCGGGTGGCCGGTCGGACGGGCGTCGGACGGCAGGGCGCCGGCCGGCGGGACGTGGGGCGGGCCGCGCCGGGGGCGCGGGGGCTGCTGGCGCGGTCGGGCGTCGATCGGGCTGCTCTAGGGCCGCGGGGGCTCCTGGGGCAGCCGGACGTCGGTCGGGCCGCTCTAGGGCCGCGGGGGGGCTCCTGCGGCGGCCGGTGGGCAAGGATTCAGGATACCCGTGGTCGAATTGGCAAAAGATTGTGAGAAGACCGCGGCCCGCGTGGCGCCAGGCTGCGGGGATCCCGTCGCGGCCGGCCCAGGGACGGCAGAAGGAGGCGCCCCGGTTTGAGTCAGCTTTGGCAATGGTTCGTCGCCGTGATCGAACGGGGCCTGGAGTGGAGCCGGGCGGCCACCGGGAGTGCCGGGCTCTCCATCATCCTGTTCACGGTGCTGGTGCGGCTGGTGCTCTTGCCCCTGACCTTCTCCCAGATGCGCTCGATGCAGCGCATGCAGGCGCTGCAGCCCGAGGTGGAGCGCATCCAGAAGAAGTACAAGAACAACCCGCAAAAGGCCAACGAGGCCATCATGAAGCTGTGGCGGGAGAACAACGTCAATCCCGCCGCCGGGTGCCTGCCGCTGCTGATCCAGTTCCCGATCCTGTACGCCCTGTTCCTCGCCTTGCGGACCTTCAGCAGCGGGTCGTTCCTGTGGATCCCGGACTTGCGGCACCCCGATCCCTTCTTCGTCCTGCCGATCCTGGCCGGCGTCACCACGTACTTTCAAATGAAGACCTCCATGACGACGGCCCAGCCCCAGCAGCGCACCATGCTGGTCCTGATGCCCGCGATGTTGACCTTCTTCGCCTGGAGCTTCCCGGCGGGCCTGGCGCTGTACTGGGTGACCAGCAACCTGTTCTCCATCGTCCAGCAGGTGTTGATGAACCGGCAGCCGGCACCGGCACCGGCGGGAAAGGGGAAGGCGGGGCATGAGCGCGGCGTTTCATGAGACCCCGGGCGCCGGGCCCTGGATCGAAGCCCGGGGGCGGACGGTGGACGAGGCGCTGGACGCCGCGGCGCGCCAGCTGGGGGTGGCGCGGGATCAGCTAGAGGCGCGGGTCGTGGCCGAGCCCTCGCGCGGGTTTCTGGGGCTGGTGGGGCAGCGGGACGCCGTGGTCCAGGCGCGGGTGCGGCCCACCAAGGCGCGCTTCGCCGCGGCCTTTTTGGAGGAACTGGCCCGGGCGGCAGGCCTTAGCGCCCAGGTCCAGGTGGAGGAGCAGCCCGACCACATCCTGGCCCGGGTGGAGGGCGGTCCGGAACTGGGCGCGCTGATCGGCCGGCACGGGGTCGCCCTGGAGGCGTTGCAGTACCTGGTCAACGTGGCCGCGACCCGGGTCAGCGACGAGCGGCGCCGGGTGATCCTGGACGTGGCGGGTTATCGCGAACGCCGCCGCCAGTCCCTGGAGCGACTGGCCCTGCGAATGGCGGAGCGGGCCCGGCGGAGCCGGCGGCCGGTGGCCCTCGAGCCGATGCCGGCCGCCGAGCGGCGGGTGATCCACCTGGCCCTCCAGAACCATCCTGAGGTGCGAACGGAGAGCACGGGCACGGAACCGTACCGACGGGTCGTCATCGTACCGCGAAGGCCGGGTCGGGGCGGCGGTGTCACGACGACCGGCCGGCCGTGAGGCCGGCCGGCGGTTTTTTCCGCCGGGGAAGCCGGCGGGGGTGGGGTAGGGAGCCCGATGGATCGTCGGCGCTGGCAGGTCGAACTGGCCCAACAGGCCGCCGCCTGGGGCGTCGCGCTGTCCGCGGAGGCCGTCACAGGCCTGGGGCGGCATTGGGAGCTGGTCCAGGAGGCCGCCGGGCGGTTCAACCTCACCGCCATCCGCGACGACCAAGAGGCGCTGGTGCGGCACTACCTGGACTCGCTGGTGCTGCTGGCGGCCGGCGGTCCCTGGCCGGCGACGGGGCTGCTGGTCGATCTGGGCAGCGGGGCGGGCTTCCCAGGGATCCCGCTGCTGCTCGCCCTGGGTCCGGGCTGGCGGGGACTGCTGCTGGAGTCCCAAGGGAAGAAGGCCGCCTTTCTGGAGGCGGCGGTGGCGGAACTGGGGCTGGGCCAGCGGGTCACGGTGGAGGCGCGGCGGGCGGAAGAGGCCGGCCGGGACGAGCGCTGGCGCGAGCAGGCCGACGTGGTGGTGGCCCGGGCGGTGGCACCCCTGAACGTCCTCGTGGAGTATGGTTTGCCGCTGTTGCGGGTCGGGGGGCGCCTCTGGGCCTACAAGGGGCCCCGGGTGGAGGAGGAATGGGAAGGGGCGGCGCGGGCGGCGCCGCTCCTGGGCGGGCGGCTGGCCGGCCGGCGGGACCTGGATCTCCCCGGCGGGGCCGGACGCCGGGTCCTGGTGGAGATCGTCAAGGAAGGACCCACCCCGCCTGCGTACCCGCGGCGGCCCGGCCTGCCGGCCCGGCGGCCGCTGGGCGTCTAGGCTGGCGCGGGATCGGAGGCGGTCGGTCCGGGCGATGTCGCGTCGCCACTGAGCTGTTCATCGTCCATGGCTGCGCATCGCGCCGGGGCGGCCAGCGGGGGCGGCAGGCCGGCGCAGCATACGTCCCCGCCGCCGGGGCGTGCCCGGGACCGCGGGGCGGGAGGAACGGCGGGCTGAGGGGCTTCGAGGCGGTCGGCGGGAGGAGCGGCCGTGTGGCATTGCGTTCGGAGGGCGGAGGAGGTCGGCGATGCGGGCGGGCCAGTGGCTGGCATGGATGGGCGGAAACAGGGATGAGGGCCGGGGCGGAGAAGGCCGGGAGGAGGCGGGGAACGGCAGCGGCGGGGCGCTCCGCCGCATCCGGCTGGCGGAGATCCGGCCCAACCCCTTTCAGCCACGGGTGGAGTTCGACGAAGCCTCCCTGGCGGAGCTGGCCGAATCCATCAAGCGGGTCGGCCTGCTGCAACCGTTGCTGGTGCGACCGGCGCCCGGCGGGGGATACGAGCTGGTGGCCGGGGAGCGGCGATGGCGCGCGGCGCGGCAGGCCGGGCTCGACGAGGTCCCGGCCGTGGTCCGCCCTCTGGCGGATCAGGACGCGGCGGTGCTGGCCCTGATCGAGAACCTGCAACGGGAGGATCTGGGCTTCTTCGAGGAAGCCGCCGCCTACCAGGACGTGCTGCAGCGGTTTGGGCTCACCCAGGAGCAGCTGGCCGCCATGCTGGGCCGGCAGCAGTCGACCATTGCCAACAAGCTGCGGCTCCTGCGCTTGCCCGTCGCCCTGCGCCAGCGGATCGTGGCGGCGGGGTTGAGCGAGCGCCATGCCCGGGCGCTGTTGCGGCTGCCAACGGCGGCCGAGCAGGAGCGGCTGCTGGAGCAGGCGATCGCGGGGCAATGGAGCGTCCGGCAACTGGAAGAGGCGGTGGAGGAGGCGCTGGCTGGGGGCAAGCCGGCGGATGCTCCGGCCCGGCGGCGCAAGGCCCGCTTGGAGGGCCTGCGGGCGATCAAGGACGTGCGGATCCTGCTCAATACGGTCCGGGCGGGTGTGGAGACCCTGCGGCGGGCGGGTCTCCCCGCCGAGGTGGAACAAGTGGAGCAGGAGCAGTGGATCGAGGTGCGGATCCGCATCCCCAAGGGGGCAGCGGCGGGCCGGGCGGCAGCGGGCCGCGGGGCGGGGCCGGGGGGCCGGAGCGGCGGACGGGCCGGCGGGGGGTAGTGCAAATTCCCATGGCCCTCGCCCGGCCCCCGGGCAGGAACCGGTCGTGTTCCACGTGGAACATTACGATGCCCACCGCCCCGGCCGGGAGGAGGCGGCTCACCGATGGGACGGGTCATCGCCATCGCCAATCAGAAGGGTGGCGTCGGCAAGACGACCACCACCGTCAATCTGGGGGCATGCCTGGCGGCCCTGGGCCGGCGGGTGCTGGTCATCGACATCGATCCCCAGGCCAACACCACCAGCGGCTTTGGGTTGGACAAGGGGCGGGTCGGTCGCAGCATCTACGACGTGCTGATCGACGAGCGCAGCCTGCGCGAGGTGGTGCGTTCCACCGCCATCGCCGGCCTGTCCCTGGTCCCCGCCAACATCGAGCTGGCCGGGGCCGAGCTGGAGCTGGTGGGCATGATTGGCCGGGAGACGCGGCTGCGGCGTGCCTTGGAGGGCGTACGGGACGGCTATGACTTCGTGCTGATCGACTGCCCGCCGTCCCTGGGGCTGCTGACCCTCAACGCCATGGCGGCCGCCGACGGCCTGCTGGTTCCGATCCAGTGCGAGTACTACGCCCTGGAGGGGTTGAGCCAGCTGCTCAACACCCTGCGGGCCGTGCAGGCCCACCTGAACCCGGGCCTAGTTCTGGACGGGGTCGTCCTGACCATGTTCGACGCCCGCACGAACCTGTCGATCCAGGTGGTGGAGGAAGTCAAGCGGTTCTTCCGGGACAAGGTCTTTCGCACCATCATCCCGCGCAATGTGCGCCTCTCCGAGGCCCCCAGCCATGGCCAGCCGGTCATCCTGTACGATGCCCGATCCCGGGGGGCCGAGGTGTACATGGAGCTGGCCAAGGAAGTGGTGGACTATGTCGAAGACCAAGCGCGGGCTGGCTAGAGGCATCGACGTCAAGGGTCTGGATGCCCTGCTTCCGGGGGTGCGGCCCGATCCCGGAGCCGCCGGGCAGCAGGTGGAGCAGGTGCCCGTGGACCGGATCCAGCCCAACCCCTACCAGCCGCGCCGCCAGTTCGACCCCGAGGCGTTGGCCGAGCTGGTGGAGTCCATCCGCCAGCACGGGATCGTCCAGCCCTTGCTGGTTCGTCCGGAGGGCGACGGTTACCGGCTGGTGGCCGGGGAGCGCCGCTGGCGCGCCGCCCAGGCGGCGGGGCTGGAGACCGTGCCGGCCGTCGTCCGGGAATTCTCCGACGTCGAGATGATGGAGATCGCCCTGGTGGAGAACCTCCAGCGGGAGGATCTCAACCCCATCGAGGAGGCCCAGGGCTACCGGCTCCTTTGCGAGGAGCTGGGGCTGACCCAGGAGCAGGTCAGCCAGCGGGTCGGCAAGAGCCGCTCCCACATCGCCAACCTGATGCGGCTCCTGAGCCTGCCCGACGACCTGCGCCGCCTGGTCGCCGAGGGCAAGTTGAGTACGGGCCATGCCAAGGTGCTGCTGGGCGTGGCCTCGCCGGCCGAGATGCGGCGGCTGGCCGCCCTGGTCCTCTCCAAAGGGTTGACCGTCCGGCAACTGGAGCAGCTGGTGACGGCGGATGCCGGCGGGCGCCGGCGCCGGAGCCGCCCGGCCCCTCCGCCTCCACCGGAACCGGACGTCCAGGACCTGATCGACCGCCTGCAGCGGGCCCTGAATACCCGGGTGGCTCTACGGGGCCGCGGGCCGCGGGGGCAGATCGTCATCGAGTACTACAGCTGGGACGACCTGGAGCGCATCCTGGCGCGGCTGGAATCGCCGGCCGCCGCCTCCTTCTGAAGGGCGCATCCCTCAGGAGCGGGCGGGACTTCCAGGCGGGAATGGCGGGGAGACGGCAATGGGGGACATCCTGCGGACCATACCATGGCAATCCTACTGGGCGGCCCTGCAGCAGGCCTTGACGACGCTGGCGGCGCGCCCCGGCCTGGTGGCCGGGGCGTCCCTGGTGGTCGCCCTCTGGGCCATTTGGCGGGCTGCGGCGGCCCACCGGCGCCTCAAGGCCCTGGAGCGCTGGCTCCGGGCGCCGGGACGCAACGGCGTGGCGGCCACCCGCCAACCGGACGAACCGGCCCTGGGCGACGTCCTGGCGCGGCTGCACCGGCTGGAGGTCGCCCAGGACGACACCGGACGGCGGGTCGCAGCGATGGCGGAGGAACTGGCCCGATGCGTCCGCCATGTGGCCGTGGTCCGGTTCAACGCCTTCCCCAACACCGGCGGGGAGCAAAGCTTCGCGCTGGCCCTGCTGGACGCGGAGGGCAACGGCGCCGTGGTGACCACCCTGGCGGGCCGGGAGGAATCCCGGACCTACGCCAAGCCCATCGTGGGAGGCAGCTCACCCTACCTCCTCAGCGAGGAGGAGCGGGAGGCCATTCGCCGTGCCCTGACGGGAGAGCCGGCGGCACCGGCCGTGGGCACACCCGCCGGCCGGCCGGCACCGCGGACGGGACGGTAACCGGCGCCGGGGAGGGGCGGGGTGGCGGTGCCGCCCCTCAGGGTTGACCCAGCCCCCGATCCGGGCGGGGCGGTCGCCCGGGCGGGCGACCGCCCCGCCCGCGGGACGGCGACCGCCCCATCCGAAGGCGGCGTCCTTCCAGCGGCACCCTTCCGGAACGGACCGTTCCAGAAGTGGCCACCGGCGTCCGAAGGACTATGGCGCTGGGGACCATGGTTGCGGGGAAGGGGCGGGATCTGGGGCTTGAATGGAATCCGGCGGCCGGTTCGGCCATGACGTTGGCCCGGGCTCCCGGGCCGGCACCGCCGTGGCGGCAGGCCGGGTGACCGGAGGCCCACGAGAGGAGTCGATGGGCTTGGCAGGGATCGTGGCCATCGTGAACCCCGTGGCCGGGCGCGGGCGGGCCGGCCGGACATGGCCGGCCTTCGAGGCCGTCCTGCGGCGGCGGGGGGTGGACCTGGAGGTCTGGTATACGACGGCGCCGGGCGACGCCCGCGAGATGGCGCGGCGGGCCCGGGACCGCCGGGTCGACCTGCTGCTGGTGACCGGCGGCGACGGGACCGTCCACGAAGCGGTCAACGGCCTGGGTCCCGGGGGGCCGGCCCTGGCCGTCGTGCCCCTGGGCACGGGAAACGACCTGGCCCGCGGCCTCCAGGTGGCGGCGACACCGGAGGCCGTGGCCGACCTGGTCACCCGGGGCCAGGTGCGGCGCCTGGACCTGGGCCACCTCGAGACGGCGGACGGCGGCCGCTTCTTCGTCAACGTCAGCGGGGCCGGCTTCGACGCGGAGGTGGCCCGCCGGGTCTATGAGGAAGGGGGGCCTGGCCGGGGGGCCATCCCCTACGTCCTCTCCATGCTGCGCACGTTGCGGAGCTACCGGAACGTCCCCATGGAAATCCACGTCGACGGGCGGGTCCACCGCCACGTCGCATTGATGACGGTGGTCGGCAACTCCCCCTACTACGGCGGGGGCATGCACATCCTGCCGGGGGCCACGCCCGACGACGCCCACTTCGACATCCTGCTGATCGGGGATCTGGGCAAGCTGGAGACGCTGCTGGTCTTCCCCAAGGTCTTCCGCGGCACCCACGTCCACCACCGGCTGGTCACGTGCCTGCGGGGCGCGACGGTCGAGATCCGCAGCCGGGAACCGGTGGCGGTCCATGCCGACGGCGAGCCGGCCGGGCACCTCCCGGTGCGTTATCGCAACTACCCGGGCGGGATGACGGTGCTGGTTCCACCGGCCCCGGCGCGCCAGGTGGCGGCGGCGCCGGTGCCCCCGCCGGACGAACCGGCCAGCGGGGCTCCGCCCGCGGACGTCCCGGCCGAATCCCCAGCGCCCCGGGGCTGAAGACCCGGCCCGAACCGGGCACCGGGACGCACCCGCGGCACGGAAGCGACACCGCGCGGATCGGACCCGTCCGGTGAGACCGTGCGAGGGCCGGGACGGGCCTCCACCCCGTGGGACCCGGGTCGGGAGCGGGCCCGCCCTCCGTCCGGCCAGTGCGGCGGATGCACCGGAGCCGGACAAGGGGGCGGTGCCGTCACCCCATCGCCTCCGAGCCCATGGCCCCCGACCCGGGGGCAGGCTCAGGGAGGTGGGCGGAGCCGGGGGCCAGGTCCTCCGCCGCCGGCTCCTCGGCCCGGTTGAAGCCGCCCTGCCCGGTTTCCCACCGGCGGGAGGCGGCGACCAGGCGCAAGGTGAGGGGCGTGGCCCTTGCGGGTGCCGCGGCAGCACCGGAACGGCCGGGTGCCCCCGGGGTGGAGGCCGCCACAGGCCGGCTGGCGTCAGCTGGAAGGGCATACGCTGCCGACCCCCTGCGGCCCGGGCCGGTCCCGGCACCCTGGGCCGCCCGGCCAGGCCACCCGGAACCGGGCTCCTCCTCCCCACCGGCGCCCCTGCCGGACCCCGGGGAGTCGCCGACCTCCAACCCCGGCCCGACCGGCGAGCCCGGCGGCTCCCCGTGGCTGCCGCCCACGGCCCAGGGCCGGGCGCCAGCGGCCCCCGGGCCCAGATCCCGGATCCCGAAGTGCAGGCGGGTGGCCAGGGCGATCCCGGCGGCGATGGCCTCCGCCATGCGCAGGACGAGCCCCAGCCGGGTGTTCTGCAGGACGAAGTACTCCATGAACCCGCCGACGTTGACCGTCCCCGTGACGAAGAGATGACCGACGGCCGGAAGGGACTTGTTGACGCCCGCCCCCGGCTGCAGGGCGCCGCGGCCCGCGCTGATGCTGCCCACGTTCTCGCTGCGCCCGAGGCAGGCGTCCACGGCCAGCACGGTGGTGCCCGGCTCGAGGGTCGCCAGGCGGGCGATGGCCTGGTCCAGGTTGCCCGCGTGGACCGGTTCCTCCAGGGTCCCCATCAGGGTCACCGTGCCGGCCGGAAGCTCGCCGCTGCGCGCCAGCAAGGTGCCGACGAGGGGGCCCAAGGCGTCCCCCGTCGACCGGTCGGTGCCGATGCAGACCACCGCCAGGCGGCGGCTGGCCCGTTGCCGCAGCCAGGTGGCCAGCGTCTCGCCCAGCAATTGCCATCCCTGCGGGTCCTCGGCCCGGACCCGCAACTCGGCCCGGAACGGGGGCAGGGCCGGACCCTCCTGGGCCTGTGGGACTTCCCGTCGCGCCACGCCGGCTCCCTCCCGCCACGACCGGTGCCCTGCGATGGCCGAACCCCCGACCCACGGCCGTGGGTCCGGGCGGGCCGGGCGGGCCGCTGTGCCCGACCCCGCGACCCCGCCCGCGACGGCGGAGGCCAGGCCGGTCGGCCGGTCCTGCGGGCAGGCGGGGGTGGCTCCCTCGCCGGAGGACACCGCTGAAGTATATGGCCGCGGCGGAAAAAGGTATTCAGGCCGGCCCGGGCGGTCGTCACCGCCTCCGGGAGGTCCCGCCGCACCGGCCGCCGTTGCCGGCAAATGGGTGAAAACCAGTCACAGACCGGGATCTTCCTGCGAAATTCCCGCCGTCCCGGAAGGAGTTGTCCCCTTTTCGTTGAATCAACGGGCTTAAACCTGATTGCAGGGGGGATTGTTGGGTGGGTGCACGGTCTTCGCGGTGGCCGCGGCGGGCAGCCCTGGCCGGCCTGGTCGCGGCCTCGCTCCTTCTGGCGGCCTGCGGAGGGGGCGGCGGCGCTCCCAGCTCCGGCGGGCAGGGCGGTGGCGGCGGCAGCGCCGGCGGCGGCACGATCAACATCGGTCTCTTGATGCCGCTGACCGGGCAGATCAGCCAGTTTGGCGAGCAGACCCGCAACGGCGCCCTGCTGGCCTTCAAGCAGAAGGGCAACAAGGTGGGGAACTACACCATCAACGCGGTGGTGGAGGACGACAAGAACACCGAGACGGAGGCGGTGGCGCGGGTCCAGAAGCTGGTCACCGAGGACCAGGTGGTCGCCGTCATCGGTTCGGTGTCCTCCCGCATTTCGATCCCGGTGTCCGAGGTGCTGGAGCAGCAGGGCGTCGTGATGATCTCGCCCACCTCCACCGCCGACTCGCTGACGCCGGGCAAGAAGTGGATCTTCCGGGCCTGCTTCTACGACTCGTTCCAGGGCCAGGTGATGGCCAAGTTCGCCCGGGAGGAGCTCAACGCCCAGACGGCGGCCATCCTCTACGACATGGCGAACCCCTACAGCGAAGGCCTGTACAAGTCCTTCGAGGCGGCCTTCCAGGAGCTGGGCGGCCAGGTGGTCAAGGTCGACTCCTACCGCACGGGTGACCAGGACTTCCGCGCCCAGTTGACCAGCATCGCCCAGGCCAACCCGGACGTCCTGTTCCTCCCCGACTACTACGACCCGGTGGGCGTCATCGCCCAGCAAGCCCGGGAGGTCGGCGTCAAGGCCACGCTGCTCGGGGCCGACGGCTGGGACGACAGCAAGCTCTACGAGCTGGGCGGCGAGGCCATCCTGAACGGCTACTTCTCCAACCACTACTCCATCGAGCAGGAGAACCCGGAGTCCAAGGCCTTCGTCGAGGCCTTCCGCCAGGAGTACGGCGAGGACCCCAGCGCCCTGGCGGCCCTGGGCTATGACGCGGCGAACCTGCTTCTGGACGCGATCCAGCGGGTGATCGACAGTGGCGGCGATCCCACCGATCCGCAGCAGATCCGGGATGCGCTGGAGAAGACCCAGGGCTTCAAGGGCGTGACGGGGACCATCTCCTTCGACGAGAACCACAA
Organism: Thermaerobacter sp.; assembly: GCA_036564035.1. Classification (GTDB taxonomy): domain Bacteria; phylum Bacillota; class Sulfobacillia; order Thermaerobacterales; family Thermaerobacteraceae; genus Thermaerobacter. The sequence goes on along the minus strand of DATCLH010000134.1, from coordinate 9,801 downwards.
CCCGATCAAGGACGCCGTGGTCCTGCAGACCACCGCCAACGGGCACAAGTACGTGACCACCGTCTCGCCCCAGTGACCCTGGGGCGGGACGCCGGCCGGTGCGGCGCGGGGCCGGAGCGCCCAGGACTCTGCCTCCAACGCGTCGCGGCGGGCCGGCAGAAAGGATGACCGCGAGGGGCGGCGCCGCCCGGGACCGGGCGGCGCCCACCTTCCGGGCGGTCGGGAGGGTCGGCGAGGGTGCAGACGACATCGCAACCAGCTCAACACGGCGGGCGGGCAGGGCGTCCCTGGGGCGTGGTGGCGCTGCTGGCGCTGTTGACGGCGGGGTATGTGGCCGTGTACGGCGTCCAGCAGCTGATCAACGGGCTCCAGCTGGGCGCCATCTACGCCCTGATCGCCGTGGGCTACACCATGGTCTACGGCGTGGTCAAGATGATCAACTTTGCCCACGGGGATGTGTACATGGTCGGCGCCTACGTCGCCTTCGGGGTGACGGCAGCCGCCGCGGCGGGCCAGATCACGCCGGGCCAGGCCCTGTTGCTCTTCGGCGTCGGCATGGTGGCGGCCATGGCCGGCTGTGCCCTGCTGGGGGCCCTGATCGAGCGGACGGCCTACCGTCCGCTGCGCAACCAGCCCCGGCTGGCGGCGCTGACCACGGCCATCGGCGTGTCCCTCTTGCTGGAGAACCTGATGCAGATCATTGCGGGCCCGAACCCGCGGCCCTTTCCCGGTTTGATCCCCCTGCGCCAGCTGGACCTGGCCGGGATCGTCATCAACATCCGCTTCGGGGTCGCCTTCCTCATCGCCCTGGTGATGATGGCCGGCTTGCAGTACCTGGTGATGCGAACCCGGGTGGGCAAGGCGATGCGGGCGGTGGCCTTCGACCTGGATGCGGCCCGGCTCATGGGGATCGACGTCAACCGGGTCATCGCGGCCGTGTTCATGCTGGGCTCGGCCCTGGCGGCGGCGGCCGGGGTGCTGGTCGGCGTCACCTACGCGCGCATCGATCCCTTCATGGGCATCATCCCCGGCCTCAAGGCCTTCGTCGCCGCGGTGCTCGGCGGCATCGGCAACATCCCCGGCGCCATGGTGGGCGGGCTCTTGATGGGCATGGCCGAGGTGGGCGTCGCGTCGGTCCGGTCCGAGCTGACGGGCGCCGTGGCCTTCCTGATCCTGATCGTCGTCCTGTTGTTCAAGCCCACCGGCCTCTTGGGCGAGCGGGTCTACGACAAGGTCTAGCGCTGAAGGAGGTCGTGCGGTGAGCGAGCTGGCACCGGCAACGACAGCCGGACCCTTGCGGGCCACGCCGTGGCCGGTGGTCCTGGGCCGCTGGCTGCTCCAGCTGGCGGTCATCGTCGGCATCTACGAGTTGTTGGTGGCCTGGATGGGCGGGAACCGCTACCTGCAGGTGGTGCTGACCCAGGCGGGCATCTACGTCATCCTGGCGGTCAGCCTCAACCTGATCCTGGGTTACACGGGCCAGCTGTCCATCGGTCATGCCGGTTTCATGGCCGTGGGCGGCTATGCGGCGGCCATCCTGACCAAGTTCTTCGGGGTGCCCTTCGCCCTGGCCCTGCTGGCCGGGGCCGCGGCCGCCGGCGTGGCCGGCCTGCTGGTCGGCGTGCCCAGCCTGCGGCTGCGGGGCGACTACCTGGCCATCGCCACCCTGGGCTTCGGCGAGATCATCAGCGTGCTCCTGTCGCTGATCGACGAGGTCCCCGTGGGGAGCCGGGTCATCGACATCGGCGGCGCCCAGGGCCTGATCGGCATCCCCCGCCACACCACCTTTGCCTGGACCTACGTGGCGGCCGTCCTGGCCATCAAGGTGGTCTGGCACTTCGTCCACTCCACCCACGGCCGGGCCTGCATCGCCATCCGAGAGGACGAGGTGGCCGCCGAGGCCATGGGCATCCCCGCCACCCGGTACAAGGTCCTGTCCTTCACCCTGAGCGCCATGCTGGCCGGGGTCGCGGGGGGGCTCTATGCCCACCAGTACCTGTATCTCAACCCCGCCGTGGCGGGCTTCATGAACTCGGTCTTCATTCTGGTCATCGTGGTGATCGGCGGCATGGGCAGCACCACCGGGGCCGTGGCGGCGGCCATCTTCTTCACCTATACCAACGACGCTTTGCCCAACTGGATGCAGGCCCTCCACCTGCCGGCGTCCATCAACCCGCCGGCGGTGCGCATGGTGCTCTTCTCCCTGTTGCTGATCCTGGTCATGCTGCTCCGGCCCCGGGGACTGCTGGGCGGCGTCGAGCTCACCTGGGCGCAACTGGCCCGGGCCGGGCGGCTGCTCACCGGCGGCGGCCGGCGACCGGGCGTGGCCAAGGGGGGTGCGGCGTGATGGACCTGCAGCGAGAACCCGCTCCCACCGGCTCCCGGCTGGCCGCCGGCTCCGGCCCGCTGGAGGCCGAGGCCCTGCCCGTCGTCCTGGAATGCCGGGAGGTGACCATCCGCTTCGGCGGGCTGGTGGCCCTCTCGGACTTCAACCTGACCCTGCGCCAGGGCGAGCTGGTCGGGCTGATCGGCCCCAACGGCGCCGGGAAGACCACCGTGTTCAACCTGATCACCGGCATCTACCGGCCCACCAGCGGCGAGATCCGGTTGTTCCACCGGCCCATCACGGGGTTGCGGCCCCATCGCATCACCCAGCTGGGCGTGGCCCGCACCTTCCAGAACATCCGCCTGTTCGGCAACATGACGGTGCTGGACAACGTGCGGACGGCCTTCCACGCCCGGACCCGGACGGGTGTGCTCCCGGCCATCCTGCGCACCCGGGGCTTCCACGCGGAGGAACAGGCGGTCACCCGCCGGGCCCTGGAGCTGCTGGAGACCCTGCGCCTCAGCCACCGGGCCGAGGAGCTGGCCCGCAACCTGCCCTACGGCGAGCAGCGCCGGCTGGAGATCGCCCGGGCCCTGGCCACCGGTCCCCGCATCCTCCTGCTGGACGAACCGGCCGCGGGGATGAACCCCAGCGAGTCCCGGGAGCTGCGGGACCTGATCGAAGAGGTCCACCGGCGCTTCGGGCTGACGACCCTGCTGATCGAACACCACATGGACGTGGTGATGAGCGTCTGCGAGCGGGTCGTGGTCCTGGACTACGGCCGCACCATCGCCGCGGGCACCCCCGACGAGATCCGCCGGAATCCGGCGGTCATCGCCGCATACCTGGGGGAGGAGGCGGGCTGATGCTGCTGACCATCGAGGGACTGAACGTCGCGTACGGAGCCATCAAGGCCGTGCAGGACCTCTCCCTCCAGGTGGGCGAGGGGGAGATCGTCGCCCTGCTGGGGGCCAACGGCGCGGGGAAGACGACGACCCTGCGCACCATCAGCGGGCTGATCCGGCCCCGCTCGGGCCGGATCGTCTACGACGGGCAGGTCATCAACCAGTGGCCGGCCCACCGCATTGTGGCGGCGGGTCTGGTCCACGTGCCCGAGGGCCGCCGGGTCTTCGCGCCCCTCACCGTGCGGGAGAACCTGGAGCTGGGCGCCTACACCGTCCGGGACCCGGCGGACGTGGAGGCCCGGATGCGGGAGGTCTTCGCCAAGTTCCCCCGCCTGGAGGAGCGCCAGCACCAGCTGGCCGGCACCCTGTCCGGCGGCGAGCAGCAGATGCTGGCCATCGGCCGGGCCTTGATGACCCGCCCGCGCCTGCTTCTCCTGGACGAACCGTCCCTGGGCCTGGCCCCTTTGTTGGTCCGGGAGATCTTCGCTACGATTAAAGAGATCAACCGGCGGGACGGGGTCACCATCCTCCTGGTGGAGCAGAATGCCCACCAGGCGCTGCAGATCGCCCACCGGGCCTACGTGCTGGAGAGCGGGCGGCTGGTGCTGGAGGGGCCCGCCGCTCGCCTGATCGACGATCCCCGGGTCCAGGCGGCCTATCTGGGCGCCTAGGCCCGTGGGCACCCGGTCCCGCACCGTTCCGCGCAGCCGTTCCCCACGCCACGACTTGCGGCCGCCCGGCGCCGGCACGGGCCTGCGGGCCCCGGCAGGCGCCCGCGACCCGCAAGCGTGCGGTCCGGCGGGGACGGCGCGGGAGACGGGCAACGGTCATGGGAGGCGGGGAGCAGGATGACCGGAGGGGCCGCGTCGGGGGCCATGCCGCCGCCGGGGGCGTGGGCGCTGGATGCCGGCCTGGCCGTCCTGCTCCTGGCAGCGGCCTGGCAGGGATCTCGCCGGGGCGGGCTGGTGGCGGTGGCCGGTCTGGCCACCTTCGCGGCCACGGCCTGGCTGGTAGCGACCCGGGCCGCCGACATTCAGGCCTGCGCCGCCCGCAGCGGCTGGCTGGCGCGGCTGGCCGCCCTGATCGCACCGCTGGTCACGGCCTGGCTCCCCCCGGAGGTGGCCCGGGCTCCGGTCCAGCCGGCCGACCTGCTGCGCCTCCTGGACGTGCTGAACGCCATGCCGCTGCCGGCCGGCGTCCGGGACGAGTGGTGGGCCGCCTTGCGCGAGGCGGCCCGGGCGGCGGGCCCCGATGCCACCGTGGGCAGCCTCCTGGCGACGGTGGTGGCCTCGGGGGTCGTCGCCGACTTGACCCTCTACGGCTTGCCCCTGGCCGCCGGCTTCCTCCTCTCGCTGCTGGCCCGGCGAGGGGCGGCGCTGCTCCACGCCCGGGGCTGGGGCGCCGGGGACCGCCTGCTGGGGTTCGTGGCAGGCGGGCTGGAAGGGGCGCTTCTGGCCGCCGGCTTGCTCGTCCTGGCCCACCACCTGGCGGCCTTGGCGCCGGGGGTGGTCGACCCGCGCTGGTGGCAGGCCCTGGACCAGTCGCGGCTGGCTGCCTGGCTCACGGGGGCCTGGGATGCCCTGTGGCCCGCCTTGATGGCATCCCGGGGGGCCTGACGGGGGGAACCTATCGTGGCGGGACCGCTGAAGTTCTACCTGGGTGACATCGTCCGGATGCGCAAGACCCATCCCTGCGGCTCCGACCGGTGGGAGGTGCTGCGGGTGGGCATGGATTTCCGCATCCGCTGCCTGGGCTGCGGCCACCTGGTCATGATGCCCCGCCGCAAGTTCGAGCGGGCGGTCCGCCAGGTCCTGGGCGGGCCGAACCGGCCGCCCCAGGAGGGGCCGCTCCAGGAGGGCGGCCCGGCCCAAGGGGCCGGTTCGTCCCCCTGAGACCGGAGGTCAGTCCTGGCTCCCTTCGGGCCGCCGCCCGGCGCATGGCGTTGACACGCCGTGCCGCCGGGGTTAGAGTGGGCGTGTGGCCCGGCACCTGGTGCCGGGTTCTGCGGTCCTGGCCCCGGCCACCTCAGCGGGGCCCCGGAGCCGCTCAAGGTTCGGCCACGGGTGCGGGCCGGCGGACGCACCGGCCTTGCGGCCGGTGGACGAACCGGCCGGAGCCCGGGCCGTATCCCGCAAGGCTCCGTGAAAACGCCTTCCTGCTCCCGCCGGGGCCGCCCGGCCGCCGCGCGGGGGCCATCGCCCGAGGGAAGGAGGTGCCGCCGTGCGCGCCTACGAGCTCATGTACATCACCCGCCCCGACCTGGACGAGGAGGCGGAGAAGGCGCTCCTCGACCGCCTGCAGAAGATCATCACCGACGGTGGCGGCAACGTCGAGAACGTCGACGTCTGGGGCCGGCGCCGGCTGGCTTACGAGATCGCCGGCTACCGCGAGGGCCACTACACCGTCGTCCAGTTCCAGGCGCCGGCCGGGGTGACCCACGAGCTGGAGCGGGTGATCCGCATCACCGACGACATCATCCGCCACATCATCGTGCTGCGCGAGAAGGTGGCCTGACACGTCGGGGGTTCGCCGCCAGCGCGTGCCCAAGGGGCGTCGACCGGCGTCCGTTGAGCCCAGACCCCGGCGCCGTTCCGGAGGGGCCGGAGCGGGACCGGGGCGAGGAGGGACCTCCCGTGTTGAATGTGGTGGTCTTGATCGGCCGCCTGGTGCGCGACCCCGAGCTGCGCTACACGCCCAGCGGGGTGGCGGTGGGCCGCTTCACCGTGGCGGTAGACCGGCCCTTTACCAACCAGCAGGGCGAGCGCGAGACGGACTTCATCGACATCGTCGTCTGGCGCAAGCTGGCCGAGACCTGCGCCAATCACCTGAGCAAGGGCCGGCTGGTGGCCGTGCGGGGGCGGCTGCAGGTGCGCAGCTACGAGACCCAGGACGGCCAGCGCCGGCGGGCCGCCGAAGTGGTGGCCGACGACGTCCGCTTCCTGGACCGGGCGCCCGGGGGCACGGGTGGCCCGGCGGCGGGCGGCCCGGCGGCCAGCGATGACCTGGCCGACTTCGGCGACGTCACCGGACTGCCCGACGACGACATCCCGTTCTGATCATGCAAGGAGGTTGGAGACCCCATGGGGCGCCGTGACCGGCGCAAGCGGCGCAAGGTCTGCGAGTTCTGCGTCAACCGCATCGCGGTGGTGGACTACAAGGACAGCGCCCGCCTGCGCAAGTTCCTGACGGAGCGGGGCAAGATCCTGCCGCGCCGCATCACCGGCAACTGCGCGGGGCACCAGCGCCAGTTGACCCGGGCGATCAAGCGGGCGCGCATCATGGCCCTGCTGCCCTTCACCATCGAGTAACCCGCGAGCAAGCGTGGACGTCTCAAGCCCGCGCGTGGACGTCCCGAACCCGAGACCGGACGAGGCCCGCCCCTGGCGGGCCTTGCCTGTCGCTGTCCCCGATCCCGCCGCTGCGGGGCGGCAAAGGGAACGGGCGGCGCGCCGCCGAAGCATTGAAGGCCGACCAGGGGGCGCCGTACAGGGGCCCAGGAAGGAGCGCCCGTCGTGGACGAACCGGCACCGGGGCTCGACATCACCGAAAGCCTGCAGGTCCTGGACTGGCTCAAGGCGGAGCTGGTGAGTGCCGCCGGGGCCGTCCTGCGCGCCGGCGTCACCCGGGACCCGGGCCGGTTGCTGGAGACCCTGGCCGCCCTTCAGATCACCGTCTACGCGCTGGCGCGCCGCTGGGGCATCTCCCTCGAGCAGCTGGACGCCGAGGTCATCCGGCGGCTGGCGGCGGAAGCGATGGGCGGCCATTATCTCGAGGACCGCTTCGGCGACCTGACGGCCATCCGCCAGCACCTGGACCGCCGGGGGCGATCGGCCCCGGCTCCATAAAAGGCAAAAGGCGGGCGCCGCCGGAGGAACCGGTTCGTCCGTCCCGGCCGGCGGCCGGAGAACGGCATCCATGGCAGGGGGGCGACAGCATGAAGGTGGTCTTGCTGCAGGACGTCAAGGGGCTCGGCCGCAAGGGCGACATCAAGGACGTGGCCGACGGCTACGCCCGCAACTTCCTCCTGCCGAAGGGCCTGGCCCGGGAGGCGACCCGGGAGGTCCTGAACCAGATCCAGCAACAGGAGGCCGCCCGCCAGCGGCGCGCCCAGCAGGAGTTGAACCAGGCCCGCTCCATCGCCGCGCGCCTGGAGGGCCGGACGGTGGAGGTGCGGGCGCGGGCCGGCGAGGGGGGCCGGCTCTTCGGGTCGGTCACCAGCCAGGACATCGTCGAGGCCCTCCAGCGGGCCTTCGGCGTCCAGGTCGACCGCAAGCGGGTCGAATTGCCCGAACCGCTGCGCCAGCTGGGGTCGTACCCCGTCCAGTTGCGCCTCCACCCCGAGGTGACCTGCCGCGTCACCGTGGTGGTGCGCCCGGAGGCATGAGGCCGTGAGCACCCTGCCACCCCCGGACCGGGTCCCGCCGCAAAACGTCGAGGCGGAGCAGTCGGTGCTGGGCGCCATCCTGATCGACCGCGAGGCGCTGGCTCGGGTCCTGGAGATCCTGGAACCGGGCCACTTCTATCGGGAGGCGCACCAGCGGATCTTCGAGGTGGCGGCCGAGCTCTTCGAGCGGGGCGAGGCGGTCGACACCATCACCTTGAGCGAGGCCCTGCGCCAGCGGGGTTGGCTGGAGCGGGTGGGGGGTCTCACCTACCTGACCGCCCTGGCCAACGCCGTGCCGACGGCAGCCAACGCCGAGCACTACGCCCGCATCGTGGAGGAAAAGGCGCTCCTGCGGCGCCTGGTGGCCGCGGCCACCGACATCGCCCGGCGCGCCTACGAGGCCCAGGACCCGGCGGAGGAACAGCTGGATGCGGCGGAGCAGGCCATCTTCGCCATCGCCCAGGACCGGCGCCGGCAGGGCTACGCGGCGATCCGCGACGTGCTGGTCGACACCTTCGAGCACATCGAGCGGCTCTACCTGCACCAGGGCGAGACCATCGGCGTGCCCACGGGCTTCCGCGACCTGGACAGCATGCTGGCCGGCCTGCACCCGTCGGAGCTGATCATCCTGGCGGCCCGGCCGTCCCAGGGCAAGACGACCCTGGCCCTCAACATGGTGGCCCACGCCGCCGCCCACGGCTATCCGGTGGGCATCTTCAGCCTGGAGATGTCGCGGGACCAGCTGGCCATGCGGTTGCTGGCCGCCGAAGCGCGCCTCAACCAGCAGCGCCTGCGCACCGGCATGCTGGCCGAGGACGACTGGCCGCGGCTTACGGATGCCATCGGCCGCCTCAGCGAGCTGCCCGTGTTCATCGACGACACGCCCAACCTGTCCATCATGGAGGTGCGCGCCCGGGCGCGGCGCATGAAGGCGGAACACGACATCGGCCTCCTGGTTCTCGACTACTTGCAGCTGATGCACACCCGCGGGCGCTCGGAGAGCCGCCAGCAGGAGATCTCGGAGATCTCCCGGTCCTTGAAGGCCCTGGCCCGGGAGCTCAAGGTGCCCGTCCTGGCCCTGTCCCAGCTCAGCCGGGCCGTCGAACAGCGTCAGGACCGGCGCCCCCAGCTGTCCGACCTGCGCGAGTCGGGCGCCATCGAGCAGGATGCCGACGTGGTCCTCTTCATCTACCACAACCCGGAGGACGCGGCGGAGAACGTGGTGGAGATCATCGTGGCCAAGCAGCGGAACGGCCCGACGGGCTCGGTCAAGCTATACTTCCTGAAGGAGTTCGGCCGCTTCGGCAACCTGGAGACCCGTTACGCGGCGGGGTAGGTGCCGGCGCCCGGCCCAGAAAGGAGACGGCCCATGGCGACGGTGGTCATCGTCGGCGCCCAGTGGGGCGACGAGGGCAAGGGCAAGATCACGGACTACCTGGCCGAACAGGCCGACATGGTGGTGCGCTACCAGGGAGGGGCCAACGCCGGCCACACCGTGGTGGTCGGGGACACCGAATACCGGCTCCACCTCATTCCCTCGGGAATCCTGCACGGCAAGCGCTGTGTGATCGGCAACGGGGTCGTCCTGGACCCGGCCGTCTTCTTGCGCGAGATCGAGTATCTGGAAGAACGCGGCCACGCGGTGGACGCCATCGCGGTCAGCAGCGCCGCCCATGTCATCATGCCGTACCACAAGCGGCTGGATGAGTTGGAGGAGGCGGGCCGCGGGGAGGACCGGATCGGCACCACCCGCCAGGGCATCGGTCCGGCCTACCGGGACAAGGCGGCGCGCACCGGGATCCGGGTGGAAGACCTGCTGGACGAGGCCCAGTTCCGGCGCCTGCTGCGCCGGAACCTGGACCAGGTCAACCGCCTGCTGGAACGGGTCTATGGGGTCGAGGGCTACGACTACGACCAGGTGTTGGAGGAGTACCTGGGCTATGCCGAACGGCTGCGGCCCTTCGTCACCGACACCTGGCGGCTGATCAACGACGCCGTGGACGCCGGGCAGCGGGTGCTGTTCGAGGGCGCCCAGGGCACGATGTTGGATCTGGACCACGGCACCTATCCGTATGTGACCTCCTCCTACCCCACCGCGGCGGGGGCCTGCATCGGTGCCGGGATCGGGCCCACCCGCATCGACCAGGTGATCGGCGTGGCCAAGGCCTACACGTCCCGGGTGGGCG
>DATCLH010000133.1:0-1522 GCA_036564035.1 Thermaerobacter sp. | reverse complement strand
GGTCACCGTGGGGGCGCACCGGTTCGTCGTCCACCTGCGCCGGCGCGCCCAGGGCCTGGCCCCGGAGACGCGGGAGATGCTGGAACAGGTCTTCGGCGATCGGGTCCAACTCTGCCCCGGCTGCGCGCGCTGCCGGCCCCGGGCGCGGCGGCGGGAGGCACCGGCGCCGCGGGCGCCGTGACCGGTCGCCTGCGGCGGGGAGCCGGGGCTCCTGCGCCGGGGACGGGTGGTGCCGGTTCGTCCGGAACCACGGGGTGAGGGCCCCGGCGCCAGGTGCCGCGCCGGCGACGGTGGGGCGGTTCCTTTGCGGCCGTGATATAGTGGCGGCCGGGAGGGACGCCGTTGGACACCGCGTGGCTGACCCTGCCCGTGACGGGCGGGCTCATCGGCTGGGCCACCAACCGGGTGGCGATCTGGGCCCTGTTCCGGCCCATCCGGCCCTGGCGGGTGCCGGGACTTGGCTGGACGGTGCAGGGGCTGTTGCCGCGGCGCCAGGCCGACCTGGCCCGGGCGCTGGCGGAGGCGGTGGAGCGGGACCTGCTGACGGCGGCCGACGTGCGCGACCATTTGCGGCAACTGCCCCTGGACCGGGCGGCCGCCGACGCCGTCGCCCGGATGGTGCGCGAGGCCGTGCTGGCCCGCCTGCCCGCTGCCCTGCCACGCAGCTGGGCCCTCCGGCTGGCCGACCGGATCGCCCAGGAGGCGCAGCTGGAGGTGGCCCGCCGGTTCCCGGAACTGGCCGAGGGGCTGCTGGCGGCCGCCGGGGACGGGCTGCGCCTGGGCCCGATCGTGGAACGCAAACTGCTGGAACTGGATCCCGCGGGCGTGGAGGCCCTGGTCGTCCGCCTGGCGGGCCGGGAGTTGCGGTTCGTCGAGTGGTCGGGGGCGGTGCTGGGGTTCCTGGTGGGCCTGGTGCAGGCCCTGCTCGTCCGCGGGTGAGGGGCCGGTGCCCACGTCCCCACGGGACCGTGCCATGTCAACGGACCCCGCCGCGCGCCATCCCGTGCCCGGCCCCGTACCACGCGACGTCAGGCCCCGGTAAGAGCCCTGTAAAACCGGTGAGAGCCGCGTGAAACCCCGGATCACCGAGGCGGGACCCGACACAAGGCGAGTCCGACCCGCGCCATGAGAGGCGGAGCCTGCGGGAGGGCGGGGACCCGGCAGCCCCCGTGTCAACTCAGCTAAAAAGGTTACCCAACGGGTCCTGATCACTCACGTAAGAATGTCACCGAATGCCTCAATCGGCGGACATGGCCGTTTCCGGGGGATGCTGCAGGCCCGCGATGAGCTCATCCAACTCCCGATGGAGTTGCAGGGGGTTGAGAGACTGCCGTAGGGCCAGCCAGCGCGCCCGCTCCTCGGGCGAGAGCACGTCGCGCTCGAGGATGCGATCCAGCGGGGGCCGGGCGGCGTCGTAGGATTTGCGCACCCGGGCGCCGTCCCGGACCTTGTTCTTGAGTTTCCGGGTTGGGAGGAACAGGTTGGCGTAGAGGTCCAAGCGGGCGTAGAGCCGGTTGAGCTG
>DATCLH010000132.1:0-2298 GCA_036564035.1 Thermaerobacter sp. | reverse complement strand
GCCTGCCCCTGGACCGGGAGGCCCTGGGCCGGGCGGGTTACGACTACGTCGCCCTGGGCCACATCCACCAGGCTCTGGAGGAGCGGCTGGGATCCACTCCCGCCGTCTATGCCGGCGCGGTGGAGGGAAAGGGCTTTGACGATCCCGGCACCGGCGTCCTGACTCTGGTCGAGGTGGAACCGGGCCGGGGGGTGGTGGCCGTCCGCCGGCAGCCGGTGGCCTTCCAGCCGATGGAGACCCTGGTCATCGATGCCGGCGCCTTTCCCAATGCCGCGGCCCTGGGCGACTACCTGGCCGGCCTGGCGGGGCCCGACCGGATCCTGCGGGTGCGGCTGGAGGGGGCCCCCGCCTTCGCCGTGGACGGGGAGGCGCTGGTGGCCGAGCACGGCAGCCGCTTCTTCCACCTGGAGATCGACGATGCCACGGAACCCGTAACCTGGGACGAGCTGGTGCGCTGGTCCGCGGAGCCCACCATCCTGGGCCTGTTCGTCCGGCGCCTGCTGGGCGAACTGGAGACGGCGGCGGACCCGCGGCGCCGCCGGGTGGTGGAACGGGCCCTGCGGCTTGGTGCGCGGGCCCTGCTGAAGGAGGGGGCCGGGCGGTGAGGGACGGGTTGGCGATCCCGGACGGCAACGGGGCCCATGGTGAAGCGGGCGGACCTGTGGCCGGGGAGGCGACGGCGGCCGGCGGGGAGGGGCCCATGGCCCCGGCCGCCGGGGACCCGCAGGTGGGCGAGGCCGGCGGGGCCCGCCACCCGGTGATCTGGCACCGCCTGGTGTTGCGGGGATTCGGCCCCTTCCGGGACGAGGCCGAGTTCCGGTTCCCTGGCGGATTGGGCCACTGGGTCGCTCCCAACGAATCGGGCAAGTCGACCTTGCTGGCCGGCCTGGTTGCCGTCCTCTTCGGCCTTCCGGGGTCGTCCGACCCCACCCGCTACGGGCAGGCTCGCTATCGCCACTGGAACGGGGCGGCCCGGTTCGAGGGCGAGCTGGAGTTCACGGCCAGCGACGGGCGCCGGTACCGGCTGGTGCGGGACTTCGAACGCCACCGGGTCCGCCTGCTCCGCCTCGAAGGGGCGGGGGCGGTGGAGGAATGGGCGGGAACCCATAACCCCGCGGCCAGCCGGCCGGCGGAGGGGTATGAGCAGGCCCTGCAACGGCTGATCGGCGTGGCATCCCGCCATGTGATGTTGCAGATCTATTGCCTCGAGCAGCCCCTCCGGGCGCCGGAAGGCCCTGGGGAGCGGCCCGGCCTGGCGCAGGAGGTCCAGGCAATGCTGGCCGGTGCGGGAAGCCGCTCGCCGTCGGCCGCCCTGGCCTTCCTGGTGGACGGCATCAAGCGGCTGACCCGGGCCACCCGGGACCTGGGCGTGTCGACCCAGAACCAGCGCCAGGACCGGCAGCTCGAACAACTGGAGGCCCGCATCCGGGATCTGGAGGAGGCCATCCGCCGGGACCGGGCGGCGGCCGACGACCTGCATCAGGTCCGCCTCCAGCTGGCCGAACTGGCCGCCCGGCGCCGGGAACTCGAGGACGCGTTGGAACGGTGTCGCCGGCGGCGCGATGCCTGGCAGCAGTGGCAGCGCCGGGCCGAGCGCTACCGCGACCGGACGGACCGCCGGATTCGGATGGAGCAGGCGGCCCAGCAGGCCGGCCTGCTGCAGGCGGAGATCGCCGCCTTGCAACGGGAGGCGGGCGCCCGCTGGCCGGGCTGGCCGGAGCTGGCCCGGGAGGGTGAAGAGGAAGCCCGGGCCGCCCTGGAACGCTTGCGCGACCTGGATCGGCGCATCGCTGACCTGCGGCGGGAGCTTCAGGCCACCCTGAGACGGCGGCGCCAGGCCGCGGCCCGGTCCCTGCTGGCCGCCTGGCACCGGCATCGTTTCCTGGCCAGCGTGGGGCAGGCCGTCGAGGGGCTGTCCCAGCGGGTCCCCCGGCTGGCGGCGGCGGAACCGGAGACGCTGGAGCGGTTGCGGGACGCCCCCCAAAAGGAGGCCGAGCTGCAGCGCCACATCGCCACCCTGGAAGGGGAGTGGCGGGCCCGCCAGGACGCGCTTAAAGCCTGGCAGGCGGACGCCGAGGCCGCCCGGGCCACCTACGCCGACGTCGCCGGGTGGACCCCGGAGGTGGCAGCGGCCGCCCTGGAGATGGTCCAGGTGCGGGCCGAGATCCAGCACCTGGAGGCGGCGAACCGCCGGCGGGCCGCCGAGATCCAGCGGCGCCGGGTGGCGGCCCGGTGGGTGGCCCTGGTGGTGGCGGCCCTGGCCGGGCTGGTCGCCGGCCTGCTGGCCGGGCCCCGGTT
>DATCLH010000131.1:0-8189 GCA_036564035.1 Thermaerobacter sp. | reverse complement strand
CCCATGGGCCCTGGTGCTGGGGGTCGAGCCCCTGACGGAGGCGGCCGCAGCCCTGGTCGAGCCGGCAGCCTGGGTCGGGTTGCCGGTGGACCGGGTCATCGTCCTGTTGGTCGAACGGGCCGCCCAGATGGCGACGCCCCTGCCGGGGGTCGTCGTCATCGCGGCGGCGCCGCTGGAGGAGGGGCGGGGCTTGCCGCCGGCCGTGCGCCAGGCCGTCGCTCGCGCCCAGCGGGGCGCGGCCGTGGTCCTCGAGCGGCGGCCGGAGATGGTGGCCGCCGCCGTCATCGCGGTCGACGAGCCCCAGGTGGGACCGCAGCTGGGCCAGTTCGCCCGGCGCTCGGGGTTGTCCGTCTTCAAGGCGGCGGCCTTGCTGGGCGCCCAGGTCGAGGCGGTCACCCAGCAGCCCGCCGCCGGGGGTCCCTCGCCGTCCCTGGTGGCCGAGGCCCTGGCCCGCCTGGTCCGCCTGGGCCCGGAGGACCTGGGCCGCATGGGGTTCGGCCCGGGGCGGCCAGGGGGCGCAGGCGGCTCGGCGCGCCCTGCGGGCGGGGGTAGCGGGCGGCCGGTGACCCCGCCGGCCGGTTCCGGCGGGACGCCGGGGACACCGGGTTCCGGCGGGAACCTGCGGCCCGGCGGGGGTGACCAGGCGGACGCCCTTCTTGGGGCCGCCATCCTGGACGGCCTGAAAAAGGTCCGGACGCTGCGCCAGGTGCTCCCCCACGGCATCATGCAATTCGTCTTGCCGGTACGCCTGGCCGAGCCCGCCGTCCCGGAGGGTGGGGCGAGTCGAACGGCCGGGGGCCGGAAGGCCGGCCACGACCGGAAGGACGGCCAGCCGGCAGGAGGCGCCAAGGCCGGTGCCGGCCGGGCCGACCGCCCGGGGCGGGGGTCGGGGGCGGGCGCCGGACCGGCGAAGCAAGGTGGAGGCCCGGGCGAGAAGGGCGGCAAGGAGCGGGGCGGGTCCGGCGGGCTCCTGCCGGGCCTGCCGGCCCCCACGTCCCCGGTCCTGCCCGGTCTTCCCCTCACCGGGGAGACGGGCGGTGATGGCGGCGGGTCGGGTGGGGGTCTGTTACCGGGCACGGGCGGTACCAGCGACGGGCAGGGAGGAGCGGGTTCTTCCCTGCCCATCCCCGTTCCCGGTGCAGGGACCCTGACCGGGTCGGGCGGTTCCAGCGGCGGCGGGTCGGCGCCGGCCGGCAGGTCATCGGGGACCGGCTCCCTGGGCGGCACCAGCGGCGGGAGCACGTCGGGGTCGCCGGCCGGCACCGGCGGGTCGACCGGCAGCGGCACCACGGACGGTGGGGCCGACGCGGGGTCCGGGTCCACCGTGGACGACCTGGTCGACGACCTGGAGGACCTGCTGACCTGTCAAGAGGGCGGGGGACCGTTGGGATCTTGGGTCGGGGACGTGGCGGATTCCCTGCTCGGCTGCCCCTGAGCCCTTCGGCTTCCGGCCCCCGGGGCCCCCGGCCCCGCGCTGGGGTCTCGGGACGCCCGTCCGCCGCCGGGCGGGCGCCTGGGGGCCCGCGCCCGGTCGCGCCCGGTGGGGGTCCTGGGCGGGCCGGTGTCGTCCGATCGGGCCGGCTCCCTGGGTGTCCGCGGCGCGGCGGGGGCGGGGCGGCCTGAGGAACCGCCCTCGGCCTGAGGAACGGCCCCGACGCAGGTGGGGGCTGGGGCGCGGAGCGAGGTCCCACGGTTGAGGTCGAGCCGATCCAGTTTCCCGGGACACCGTCGTCCCGGGTTTTCTTTGTGCCATAATGCGCAAGGAGACGGGCCGGTCCCGTCCCGGCGGTGGCAGGGGGCGGCGGGGTCGACTGGGGCCGGCGGCCGTGAAGGGGACGGCCGCCGGCCCGGGAGGCTGCAAAGCCCAGGGCGATCCCGCGCCGCACCCCCCGGGGTGTCCACGCCCGACCTCCCGGGGCGCCGGTGTCTGTGGCCCGCCGGGGGCCGGGCTAGCGGCGGGCGGGGCGCGGCCGGCCCGCACCCCTTGGTGGAGAGGAAGGCTTGGCCCATGCGCGTCGAGGAATTCGACTACGAACTGCCGCCCGAGCTGATCGCCCAGGAGCCCCTGCCCGAGCGGGACGCCTCGCGGCTGATGGTGGTCGACCGGGACACGGGCCGGTGGCTGCATGCCCGCTTCCGGGACCTGCCCCGGTTCCTCCGGCCCGGCGACTGCCTGGTGCTCAACGACACCCGGGTGCGCCCGGCCCGGCTGTACGGGCGCCGGCCCACGGGCGGCCAGGTGGAGTTCTTGCTGCTGCAGCCCACGGAGGACGGGCGCTGGCTGGCCCTGGCGCGGCCGGGACGCCGGGTCCGGCCGGGGACGGTGGTGGTCTGCGGCGAGGACCGGCCCCTGCGGGTCTACGTGGAGGAGGCCCGGCAGAGCGGGGAGCGGGTGATCCGGCTGGAGCCGCCGGCCGGCGAGACCGTCGACCAGACCCTGCACCGTCTGGGCCGGGTTCCCCTGCCGCCCTACATCCGGGCCGAACTGGACGACCCCGAGCGGTACCAGACGGTGTACGCCCGGGAGGAGGGCTCGGTGGCGGCCCCCACCGCCGGCCTGCACTTCACGCCCCAGCTGCTGGAGCAACTCCAGGCCCAGGGGGTGCGCATCGCCTACCTCACCCTGCACGTGGGGGTGGGCACCTTCCGGCCCGTCACCGTCGAGCGGGTGGAGGACCACACCATGCACGCCGAGTTCTTCCGGGTGGAACCGGCGGCGGCCGCGGCGATCAACGAGGCCCGGGCGGCCGGCGGCCGCATCGTGGCCGTGGGCACCACCGTGACCCGGACCCTGGAGACGGTGGCCCGCCCCGACGGGACCGTGGAGCCGGGCAGCGGCTGGACCGACCTCTTCATCTACCCGGGCTACCGGTTCAAGGCCATCGACGGCCTGATCACCAACTTCCACCTGCCGCGCTCGACCCTGATCATGCTGGTGGCCGCCCTGCTGGGGAAGGAGCGGACCCTGGCGGCCTACCGGGAGGCGGTGGCCCGGCGTTACCGGTTCTTCAGCTTTGGCGACGCCATGTTGGTGCTGGGCGGGGCGATGCCAGGGGAGGGGCCGGTTCCCCCGGCGGAGGAACCGGCCGGCGGGCCCGAAGGCGCGGAGGGGCGTTGACGGGAGGCGAGGGATCCTTGGGGCGCTGGGACGGCTGGTTCACCGTCGAGCACCAGGAAGCGCACAGCGGCGCCCGCGCGGGCCGGCTGGTCACACCCCACGGCGTCGTGGAAACGCCGGTCTTCATGCCGGTGGGCACCCAGGCGGCGGTGAAGACCCTGAGTCCCGACGAGCTGCGGGCGGTGGGCGCCCAGATCATCCTGAGCAACACCTACCACCTGTACCTGCGGCCCGGCGCCGGCGTGGTGGCGGCGGCCGGCGGCCTCCACCGCTTCATGGCCTGGGACCGGCCGATCCTGACCGACAGCGGCGGGTTCCAGGTCTTCAGCCTGGCCTCCCTGCGCCAGGTGACGGCCGACGGCGTCCGCTTCCGCTCCCACCTGGACGGCTCGGAGCACTTCTTCACCCCCGAGCTGTCCCTGGCGGTGCAGCGGGACCTGGGGGCGGATATCATCATGTGCTTCGACGAGTGCCTGGCCTACCCCGCCCGCCGGGAGGAGGTGGAGGCCAGCGTGGAGCGGACGACCCGCTGGGCCCGCCGCTGCCACCGCGCCTGGCAGGAGGAGGGGCGGCCGGAGGAACAGGCCCTGTTCGGCATCGTCCAGGGCGGGGCCTTCCCCGACCTGCGGCGGCGCTCGGCGGAGGCCCTGGTGGAGCTGGACTTCCCCGGCTACGCCGTGGGGGGCCTCAGCGTGGGGGAGCCGCCGGGGGTCACGGTGGCGGTGCTGGAGGCCACCGTGCCCCACCTGCCCGCCGGCCGGCCACGGTACCTGATGGGCGTGGGGACGCCCGACCTGATCCTGGAAGCGGTGTGGCGCGGCATCGACATGATGGACTGCGTCCTGCCGACCCGGATGGCCCGCCACGGCACGGTCTACACCTCCCAGGGGAAGCTCACGGTGCGCAACGCGGCCTTCGCCCGGGACTTCGGCCCGCTGGATCCGGCCTGCGACTGCTACGCCTGCCGCCACTTCTCGCGAGCCTACATCCGCCACCTGCTCAAGGTCAACGAGACCCTGGGCATGCGGCTGACGACGATCCACAACCTGCGCTACCTGCACCGCTTCATGGAGCGGCTGCGCCAGGCCGTGCGGGAGGACCGCCTGCCCGAGTTCCGGGCGGACTTCTACCGCGGCGAGGGCGCCGCTTTGGGGTTCCGCGCGCCCGATCCCGAACCGCTGCCGACGGCCTGAGGGCCGGCGCCCCGCGGATCCCCGGACCGGGGGCGGACGAACCGGCCGGCGGCGGCTGGCCTGGACCTCCGGCGGCCGGGGCCGTAGCGCGGGCGGTCGGGACCGCACCTGGGGCGCGCGGGCTGGACTTCCGGTGGCCGGGTCCGCGCCGCGAGCGGTCGGGACCGCATCTGGGGGCTGCGCAGGCCCTTTGGCCCCGATGGCGGGCGGGGCAGGACCTGCCCGCGGGCCAGCGAAGCCGTGTAGGGTACACTCTCCTTGGTGGAAGGCGAGGTGGCGCCGTGCCGGAACAGGGGAATGCCCTGCTGTCGAACCTGTTGATCTTGGCCGTCTTTTTCGGCCTGATGTGGTTCATGCTCATCCGGCCCCAGCAACAGCAGCAGAAGAGGCGCCGGGAGATGCTGGCCCGGCTCAAGGCCGGGGACAAGGTCGTCACCATCGGCGGCATCTTCGGCACCCTGACCAAGGTGGAGGAGGACACCGTGCGCCTGCGCATCGCCGACAAGGTGGAGATCCGCCTGAGCCGCGATGCGGTGGCCCGGGTGCTGGGGCAGGACGACTAGGCGAGGACGACCAGGCGAGAGGGGAACCGGGCGGAGCGCCTTCCGGGCGGTCGGGCGCCGCCGGGCGGCCGGCCCGGGATGGGCTGGAGGCATCCGGGGAAACCGGCGAAGGCTAGAGGCATCCGGGGAAACCGGCGGGGCCTGCCGCAGCCGTCATCGGCGGAAGGGGGCCTCGACATGGGAACGAAGGATGGGCGAGGGCCGGCGGGACAGGGGGACCGCCCCCGCTGGCCGGATTCGGCCTTGCCGCTCACCGGCGCGGGATCGCCGTCGCCGGCAGGGCCGGCTCAAGGCCCGGCAGTGTTGGATCCGACCATGGAGGTGGCGGCGCCCCTGGCCCCGCCCGTACCCGCGCCCCCCGTGCCGGCGCCGGCCGCCGCGCCGCCGGAGGGCGGGCGTGCCGGGGACGGGGCTGCCCTCGAAGGCGAAAAGGTGGAGACCGCTGCCGACCTGCCCAACCCCTACGAGGTGGCGAAGCAGGAGATCGCCCGCGCCTGTGAGGCCCTGGGCCTCGACCCGGCGGTCTACCGGATCCTGGCCCGCCCGCTGCGGTTCATCGAGGTGGCGATCCCCGTCCGCATGGACGACGGGCGCACGGAGGTCTTCGTGGGCTACCGGTCCCAGCACAACGACGCCCTGGGGCCGACCAAGGGCGGGATCCGGTTCCACCCCCAGGTCACCCCGGACGAGGTCAAGGCCTTGTCCATGTGGATGACCCTGAAGTGCGCCCTCCTGGAGATCCCCTTCGGGGGCGGCAAGGGCGGCGTGGTCTGCGACCCCAAGCGCATGTCAGCCCGGGAATTGGAGGGGTTGAGCCGGGGCTACATCCAGGCCATGGCCCAGGTCATGGGGGAGGAAAAGGACATCCCCGCCCCCGACGTCTACACCACCGCCCAGGTGATGGCCTGGATCGCCGACGAGTTCAGCCAGATCCGGCAGCAGAACGCCTTCGGCATCGTCACCGGCAAGCCGCTGGTGATCGGCGGGTCGCTGGGCCGCCACGAGGCCACGGCCCGGGGGGCGGTGACCGTAGTGCGGGAGGCGGCGCGGGCCATCGGCCTCGACATCCGCCACGCCACGGTGGCCATCCAGGGCTACGGCAACGCCGGCAGCATCGCCCACCGGCTGCTCTACGAGATGGGCGTGCGGGTCATCGCGGTCAGCGACTCGGGCGGGGCGATCCTGAACGAGGGCGGGCTCGACCCGCGGGAGGTCCAGGCCCACAAGGACGCCACGGGCAGCGTGGCGGGCTTCCCCGGCGCCCAGGCCATCACCAACGCCGACTTGCTCACCCTGCCGTGTGATATCCTTTTGCCGGCTGCCCTGGAAAACCAGATCACCGCAGCCAATGCCGGCCGGGTCCAGGCCCGGGTGGTGGGCGAGGTGGCCAACGGCCCCACCACGCCGGAGGCCCACCGGATCCTGGTCGAACGGGGCGTGGTGGTGCTGCCCGACATCCTGACCAACGCGGGCGGCGTCACCGTCAGTTACTTCGAGTGGGTCCAGAACCAGTGCCACTGGTACTGGTCGGAGGAGGAGGTCAACCGGCGCCTGGAGGAGCGGATGGTGGGCGCCTTCCGCCGGGTCTGGGAGGCGGCGCAGCGGCTGGGCACCCGCGACCTGCGGCTGGCGGCCTATACGGTGGCGGTGGGCCGGGTCACCGAGGCCATGCGGGTCCGGGGCTGGATCCACCGCACCGCCAGCAGCTTCCGCTCCTGAGCGGGGCCGCCGGCGACCGGGGCCCGCGGGCCCGGCCCCTGGACCCCACGGATCGAGAAACCGGAGGACCGCGGCGACATGACCGACATCGGCAAGGACCAGCAGGACGAACAGGCCGCCCGTGCCGGCGGCCCGCGCCCCGAGGGCGAGAGCCGCCGGCGCCGGGCCCGCCGCGCCGGGGCGGAGGGGCCGGCGGGGGCTGCCGAGGCGGCGGCCGCCCGCGATCCGGAAGGCGCCGGCGGGGCCGGCGGGACGGGTGGCGGCACGCCCGGCACGCTGGAGCCGGTTCGTCCCGAACCCCGGGCCGCCGGCGGCCCGGGCACCATGGCCGAGAAGGTGGCGGCCCTGCAGGCGCGGCGCCGCCAGCTGGAGCAGGGCGGTGGGCCCCAGCGCATCGCGCAGCAGCACGCCAAGGGCAAGCTCACCGCCCGGGAGCGCCTGGCCCTGCTGCTGGACCCCGGCAGCTTTCAGGAGCTGGACCTGTTCGTCCAGCACCGGGCCCGGGAGTTCGGCATGGAGGGCAAGGAGGCGCCGGGCGACGGGGTCGTCACGGGGTTCGGGCGCATCGACGGCCGGCTGGTGTACGTCTTTGCCCAGGACTTCACCGTGATCGGCGGCACCCTGGGAGAGATGCACGCCGCCAAGATCGTCAAGGTGATGGACTTGGCCCTCAAGGCCGGGGCGCCCCTCATCGGCATCAACGACTCGGGCGGCGCCCGCATCCAGGAGGGCGTGGCGTCCCTGGACGGTTTCGCCCGCATCTTCGCCCGCAACACCTGGGCGTCGGGGGTCATCCCCCAGATCTCCGTCATCATGGGCCCCTGCGCCGGGGGCGCCGTCTACTCGCCGGCCATCACCGACTTCGTCTTCATGGTCGAGGGCACCAGCCAGATGTTCATCACCGGCCCCGACGTGATCAAGACGGTGACGGGCGAGGAGATCAGCTTCGAGGAGCTGGGCGGCGCCGCCACCCACACGACCCGCAGCGGCGTGGCCCACTTCTACGCCCCCAACGAGCGGGAGTGCCTGGGGATGATCCGGCGGCTCCTCGGCTACCTGCCCGCCAACAACCTGGAGGACCCGCCCTACCTGGACACGGGGGACCCCGCTGGGCGGCCGGTGCCGGAGCTGGAGGAGGCGGTTCCCACCGACACCAACAAGCCGTACGACGTGCGGCGGGTGATCGAGGCCCTGGTCGACCGGGGCACCTTCTTCGAGGTGCACCAGCGGTTTGCACAAAGCGCCGTGGTGGGCTTCGCCCGCCTGGCCGGCCGGGTGGTGGGGGTGGTCGCCAACCAGCCGCGGGTGCTGGCCGGTTGCCTGGACATCGACTCCTCCGACAAGATCGCCCGGTTCGTCCGCTTCTGCGACGCCTTCAACATCCCCCTGATCACCCTGGTCGACACGCCGGGCTACCTGCCGGGCCGGGCCCAGGAGCACGGCGGGATCATCCGTCACGGGGCCAAGGTCCTCTACGCCTACGCGGAGGCGACGGTGCCCAAGGTGTCGGTGGTCCTGCGCAAGGCTTACGGCGGCGCCTACATCGCCATGTGCTGCCGGGGCCTGGGGGCCGACTACGCCTTCGCCTGGCCGACG
>DATCLH010000130.1:0-2254 GCA_036564035.1 Thermaerobacter sp. | reverse complement strand
GCCAGCACCGCCTTCGCGGCGCGGGCCACCGCCTCCCAGACCTGGCGGTGGTGCTCCACGTTGCGCGGCCGGTTCGTCCGGATCTCGACGATGGCCGGCATCCCCCCCGCCAGGGCCTCCTCCACCGCGGCAGCGAAGTCCGGCCAGGTCTCCACCCGGCGGTAGGCGATGCCGTACAGGGCGGCGGCATGGCGGAAGTCCAGGCCGTGGGGCGTCCCCCAGAGGGGCTCGAACTCCCCCGGGTCCAGGCGGGCCTGGGGCAGGAAGGAGAAGATCCCCCCGCCGTCGTTGTTCACCACCACCGCCAGCAGGGGCAGGTGATACCGCGCCGCCGCCCACAACCCGTTCAGGTCGTGGTAGAAGGACAGGTCGCCGATCAGCAGGACCACCGGCCCTTCCCCGCTGGCAGCCACCCCGGCGGCCGTGGACACCACGCCGTCGATGCCGGCGGCGCCCCGGTTGGCCAGGATGCGGACCCGGCGCGGGGTCGCGGGGAAGAAGGTGTCCACGTCCCGGACCGGCATGCTGTTGCCGGCGAACAGCACCGCCCCCTCCGGCAGGCGGCGGGCCAGCTCGTCCACCACCCGCGGCTCGGCGGGTTCGTCCCAGCGCGCCAGCTGGCGGGCGATGGCGTCCCGGGCCGCGGCGTTGAGGCGCTGCCACAGGGCCAGCCAGGACCGGGACGAACCGGCCGCGCCCGCCCCGGCACCCGCCGCCTCCTCGGCCCGCCGGGCCAGCTGGGCCGTGGCCCGGACCGGGTCGGCCCGCACCACCTGGGCGGCGACGTGGCCGGGGTCGGGCCAGCCGCCCTCGTCGACGATCACCTGGACGGCATCCCGGTGGCGCTCCAGGAACTGGGCCAGGGGCTTGGACACCGGCGCCCCGCCCAGCCGCAGGACCACGTCGGGCGCCAGGGCCGCGGCGACGTCCGGATCCCGCAAGAAGGCGTCGTAGGCGTCGATGAGGGGCGAGCCGGGAACCGGCGGCGCCGCGGGCGGGCGGCCCGTGGCGCCGCCCGCGGGTGCGCCAGCGACCGGTGCATCGACCGCCTCGGCCGCCGGCGTGGCGCCGCCCTGTCCACCGGTTGCCGGCCCCATGGCCTCAGCGGCCGGATGCCCGCCCCGCAGGCCCGACAGGGGGTCGGCCAGCACGGGCAGGCCGAGGCGCGCCGCCAGCCGCAGCACCGACGCGGCCAGGGGCGGCTCCTCCCGGGCGCTGGCAGGCGCCCCGCCTCCGCCCCCGAGCCCCGCTCCCGGTTCCAGCGGCAGCACCGGCGACAGGGGGCCGCAGACGATGAGCCCCCGCCGCGCCCCGGCCAGAAGGGCGAAGAGCTCGTCGGCCTGGCCCTCCGTCAGGGCCGCGGGAGCCAGGCGCGGCTCGACGGCGGCCCGCGGAGCCGGGACGGCACCGCCCGGCGTCGCGGCCACCGGCCCCCTCCGGGCCGGTTCGTCCCCCTCTGCGGCCGGCACCAGGGGCTCCCGGAAGGGCACGTTCAGGTGCACGGGACCCGCGGGGGCGGCCAGCGCCTCGGCCACCGCCCGGGTAGCCAGCCGGGCGACGTAGGCCTGGACGGCCGGGTCGTCCTCGGGCAGGGGCAGGTCCGCGAACCACTTGGCGTGCCGGCCGTAGAGGTGGGTCTGGTCGACGGTCTGGGAGGCACCGAAATCCCGCAGCTCGTGGGGCCGATCGGCGGACAGAACCACCAGCGGCACCCGGCCGTAGCGCGCCTCGATGACCGCCGGGTAGAAGTTGGCGGGCGCCGTGCCCGACGTGGCGACGACGGCGGCCGGCCGGCCCGTGGCCCGCCCGAGGCCCAGGGCAAAGAAGCCGGCCGAGCGCTCGTCCAGCTGCACCCAAAGCCGCACCCCCGGATGGCGCGCCGCGGCCAGGGCCAGCGGCGTCGACCGCGACCCCGGGCAGACGACCACGTGCTCGACGCCCGCCCGGACCAGGCCGTCCAGGAGGGCCAGGGCCCAGGCCAGGTTCGTCCGTCCCCGGTCGGGCGCCGTGGCGCCGCCGGTCCCGCCCAGGCTGCCACCCCCGGCGGGGCCGCCCTGCCCGGCAAGGTCACCGGCCCCGGCACGGGCCGTGATCCCGGAACGGCCCGTGGCCGTCGCCGCCGGCCCTGGGCCTTCCGCGGCGCGCGCCTGGGGAGCAGGGCCGGATGCGCCCCCTTCACCGGCCGCGACCGTTCCCGCCCAAGGCTCAGTCACCCCGCTCCACCTCCCCGGCGCCGGCTTCCACCCCCAGGGCC
>DATCLH010000129.1:0-3386 GCA_036564035.1 Thermaerobacter sp. | reverse complement strand
GTCCCCGGACCCGGCACCGGGCATCCGCCGGGCACCCCTCCCGGCGCCGGCACCCCGCCGGCCCAGGCCGAGGCGTTGCAGCCCGACGCCGAAGGCTTCTGGGCCCGGGCCCGCCGCCGGCCGGCCCTGCTGCTGGCGGGCGCCGTGCTGCTGGCCCTGTACGCCGTGGTGTGGCTCGGGCCGGCCCTGCTGCGGCTCGACCCCGACGCCACCAATCCCCTGGCCAGCCTGGCCCCGCCGGGCCCGGGCCACTGGCTCGGCACCGACGAGCTGGGGCGCGACATGCTGGCCCGCATGCTGGCCGGCGGGCGCATCACCCTGACGGTGGCGGGCCTGGCCGCCGCCATCGCCCTGGGCTTGGGGACGCTGGTCGGGGCCCTGGCCGGGTTCTACCGCGGGTGGGTCGAGACGGTCCTGATGCGTTTCGTCGACGCCGTGATGGCCATCCCGTCCTACTTCTTGATCGTGGCCGAGCTGGCGGTGCTGGGCGACTCGCCGGCCGTGGTGGTGGCCGTCATCGGGCTGAACTACTGGATGCCCGTGGCGCGGCTGGTGTATGCCGAGTTCCTCAAGTGGCGCGAGCGGGAGTTCATCGAGGCCGAGGTGGCCCTGGGCGCCTCGCCCGCCCGCATCATCTGGCGCCACCTGTTCCCCCAGGTGATCCCGTCGCTCCTGGCCCTGCTCTCCTTGACCGTGGGCTGGGCGGTGCTGGCCGAAAGCGGCCTGAGCTACCTGGGCCTGGGCATCCAGCCGCCCGACGCCTCGTGGGGCAACATGCTCAAGAACGCCCAGACCTACATGTGGACCCAGCCCATGCTGGCCGTATACCCCGGCGCCGCGATCCTCCTGACCGTGCTCTGCTTCAACGTGCTGGGCAACGGATTGCGGGACGTGCTGGATCCGCGGGACGCCTGAGCGGCCGCGAGCGGCCGGGACGCCGGGCCCGGGAGGTGGACGACCCCATGGTGGTTCTCGAAGTCCGCGGTCTGGAGGTGACCTTTCCCACGCCGGCCGGTCCCGCCCGGGCCGTCGGCGGCATCGACTTCAACCTGTACGCCGGCGAGATCCTGGGCCTGGTCGGCGAGTCGGGCAGCGGCAAGAGCGTCACGGCCCTGGCTTTGATGGGCCTGCTTCCACCCGGCGCCCGGGTGCGGGGCCAGGTCCTGTTCAACGGGACGAACCTGCTGGAGCAGAGCGAGGCCCAGTGGCGGGCGGTGCGGGGCCGTGACCTGGCGATGATCTTCCAGGAGCCGATGACGTCCCTCAACCCGGTGATGACCGTGGGGGCCCAGATCGCCGAGGCCCTGATCCTGCACGGCACGCCGGCGCGGCAGGCCCGCCGCCGGGCGGTGGAGCTGCTGGAGCGGGTCGGCATCCCCGAGCCGGAGCGCCGGGCCCGCCAGTACCCCCACCAGCTTTCAGGCGGCATGCGCCAGCGGGTGATGATCGCCATGGCCATGGCCTGCCGGCCGCGGGTGCTGATCGCCGACGAGCCCACCACGGCCCTGGACGTGACGGTCCAGGCCCAGATCCTCGACCTGATGAAGACCCTGCAGGAGGAGACGGGCACCGCCATCCTGCTGATCACCCATGACCTGGGGGTCGTGGCCGAGATGTGCCACCGGGTGGCGGTGATGTACGCCGGCCGGATCGTGGAGAAGGCGACGGCGCCGGAGCTGTTCGACCGGCCCCGGCATCCCTACACGGAGGGGCTGTTGCAATCCCTGCCCCTGGCCGCCGCGCCCAAGGCGCCCTTGCGGGCGATGCCGGGCGCCGTGCCCCATCCGGCCCAGCTGCCGCCGGGCTGCGCCTTTGCCCCGCGCTGTCCCTACGCGGTCGGCGCCTGCCACCGGGAGGTGCCGCCCCTCGCCGGCGGGGTGGCGTGCCACCGGGCGGAGGAGCTGCACCTGCAAGGGGTCGAACGCGGCACGGAGGTGGCGGCCGGATGAAGCCGATGGGACACGACGCGCTGCAGCAGGGGGAACTCCGGGACCCCGGGGGGCGCCAGGAGCCCCGGGAGGCGCCGGAGACCCTGGTACGGGTGGAAGGCCTGCGCAAGGAGTTCCCCCTGGGCGGCGGGCTGCCCGGGCGGCGGCTCAAGGTCCACGCCGTGGACGGCGTGAGCTTTGCGATCCACCGGGGCGAGGTCTTCAGCCTCGTCGGGGAGTCGGGGTGCGGCAAGTCGACCACCGGGCGGCTGGTGCTGCGGCTGCAAGAGCCGACCGCCGGCCGGGTCTGGTTCGACGGCCAGGACCTGGCCCGCCTCACCGGGCCGGCCCTGCGGCGCCTGCGGCGGCGGATGCAGATCGTCTTCCAGGATCCCTTCGCCTCCCTGAATCCGCGGCTGACGGTGGGCGAGCTGATCGGCGAGCCCCTGCTGATCCACGGGCTGGGCGACCGAGTCGAGCGGCGCCGCCGGGTGACCGAGCTCCTGGAGCAGGTGGGCCTGAGCCCCCAGCACGCCACCCGCTATCCCCACCACTTCTCGGGGGGCCAGCGCCAGCGCATCGGCATCGCCCGCGCCCTGGCCTCGGGACCCGAGTTCCTGGTCTGCGACGAGGCCGTCTCGGCCCTGGACGTGTCGGTGCGGGCGCAGATCCTGAACCTGCTCCTCGACCTGCAGCAGCGGCTGGGCCTGACGTACCTGTTCATCTCCCATGACCTGGGCGTGGTGCGGCACATCAGCGACCGGGTGGGAGTGATGTACCTGGGCAAGCTGGTGGAACTGGCCCCCGCGGACGAGCTCTTCCGCCGGCCCCTGCATCCCTACACCCGGGCCCTCCTGGCCGCCATCCCCCGGCCCCACCCCCTGGCGCCGGCGCGGGAGCGCATCGAGCTGCGGGGCGAGCTGCCGAGCCCCGTCAACCCGCCCCGGGGGTGCCGGTTCCACACCCGCTGCCCCCTGGCCACCGACCGCTGCCGCCGGGAAGAACCGGCCTGGCTGGAGCACGCCCCGGGCCACTGGGCGGCGTGCCACTACGTCTGAGGGTCGGATGGCCCCGCCGGGAGGGGCCTGGCCACCGCACCGCACCCCGCTAGCGGCTGCCGGCCGCCTCGGGGGCGGGACGGCGGCCCGTGACGAACCGGCGCAGCCGGCCCGCCATCCCGAGCCCCACCTCCAGGAGGTCGCCGGCCTCGGGGGCCCGCAGCAGGACCAGGAGCAGCAGGTAGACGGCGCAGCCCGCCAGGCCCGGCAGGCCCACCAGGCCGAGTTCCACCACGGCTCCCGCCGTTCCCGCGCCCAGGGCCGCCGCCGGGATCTGCCACCGGTCGAGGAGGGCACGATAGGCCGTGGCCATCACTAGCCCGGCCACCGCGGCCGCGGCCGCCACCCGGCCGGCCCGCACCAGCAGATCCGCCAGGTCGACCGCCCGGCGGCCCCGGTG